>CAYGQI010000016.1:0-20387 GCA_964351925.1 uncultured Anaerolineales bacterium
AAACGCTGCGCCTCGGAGTTCCAGTAGGTTTTCAAGCTTACTTTGTGACACCCCTCACGGCGACAGATCTCCTCCGTCCTGGCCATGAGGGCGCAGGCGATGCCCTCGCCACGGCGATCGGCGGCGATGATGATCTGAGTCACCTTGCCCAGGCCCGCCTTGATCTTCAATACAACCGCACCCACGATCCTTTCGTCATCGTAGGCTGCCAGCGCATAGCGGTGTTCATCCCACATGGTCTCGTCGTAGTGCCCGAACATACGCTCATTCACAGGCTTCCACTCTCGTTGAAGGAACTCCTCTACTTCCTCCTGCTCCGCTTCCTTGATCACAAACTGCTTCTCTGGCTCACTCACAAGCCTGGACCTCGCTTCGCTGCCCTATGCCCTCCGCCTCACTCAGGCACAGATCCAGTGCTTCCTCGATGCTGATACTGTCCAGGCGCTGATCTCGACTGAGATGGATGAAGAACTCCACGTTTCCAGCAGGTCCTCTCACTGGTGACGGGGTCAGACCCCTTATCCGAAGTTCCTCTCTCTCGGCCAGCCCAATCACCTTCTCCAATACCGTACGGTGGATCCCTGGCTCCTTCACCACCCCGCCCTTGCCAACCTGATCTCGCCCGGCTTCGAATTGGGGCTTGATGAGGCTGACGATCTCTCCCTCGGGGCGCAACAGCCTCTCGACCGGGGGCAGAACTAGTGTCAGAGAGATGAAAGACACGTCGATGGTCGCTATGTCTACCGGCTCTGGCAAGGTTTGCAGATAGCGTACGTTCGTTCGGTCCAACACCAACACCCGGGGATCCTGGCGTAGTTTCCAGGCCAACTGGCCGTATCCCACGTCAATGGCATATACCTTGCGCGCCCCGCGCTGCAAGAGGCAGTCCGTGAAGCCGCCTGTGGAGGCCCCGATATCCGCCGCAATCTTCCCAGAGACATCGATGTCGAAACGATCAAGGGCGTGCTGCAGCTTGATGCCGCCCCTGCTGACGTACGGAAGCCCCTCACGGATGGTCACTTCTGCGCTTTCGGAAATGCGCCTCCCGGGCTTGTCCACGGGGTGTCCGTCCACCAGTACCTGACCCGCCAAAATCAGGCCCTGCGCCTTCTGCCGGCTCTCGACCAACCGTCTCTGGACCAGGAGAGTATCGAGCCGCACCCCTTTCACAAGACAACCGTAACCCCGCCTCGGGCGAATGTCAAACGGTTGACTATTGACGGTGGAATGACTATCATGGCTTCTGTGTTCAAGCAACTGCTAATCAGCTTGCGTCCGAAGCAGTGGACGAAGAACCTCTTCATCTTCGTGGCCTTGGTCTTCGATCTCAAGCTTCTCGATCCCGCCTACGCCGTCAGGATGGTGCTGGCCTTCCTCCTCTTCTGCATGCTCTCCGGGAGTGTCTACCTGATCAACGACCTCACCGATGTGGAGAAGGATCGGCAGCATCCCGTCAAGCGGAACAGACCATTGGCGTCAGGGAAGCTGAGCAGGTCGTGGGCCGTGGGCGCGGCGGTAGCACTGCCGCTTTTCACCTTGACCCTGTCCTTCCTCCTCGATCAGTGGTTTGGCCTTATCGCCCTCATCTACTTCGTCCTCCAGTTGACGTATTCCTTTGGCTTGAAGAACGTGGTCATCATTGATGTGCTGGTCATCGCGGCTGGATTCGTGCTGCGGGTGGCCGCCGGTTCCGCCGTCGCGCAGGCTGCCAGGTTCTCTCCCTGGCTGTACGTGTGCATGACCTTGCTGGCCCTGTTTCTGGGTTTCGGCAAGCGGCGCAACGAACTCGCGGTCCTGGACGCCAACGCCCTTGAGCACCGCAAAGTGCTGCGGGAGTACTCACTGGAGTTGCTGGATCAGATGATGGCCCTGGTGACCTCCTCGTTTGTGATCGCCTACTCTCTGTACACCTTCTCCGCCGAGAACCTGCCTCCGAACAAGAGCATGATGCTCACCATTCCCTTTGTGTTGTACAGCATCTTTCGCTACCTCTTTCTCATACACCAAAGGAACCTGGGTGGCAGCCCAGAGGAGATTCTCATCGGGGATGCTCCGTTTATGGCCAGCAACTTATGCTGGGGCGCCGCTGTGTTGCTGATATTGTACGTTTTCTAGGAGCGAACAAGTTGGTCAAGGAACTCATTGCCGGAATGCATGTTAGGCGCTGGCTGAAGAACATCTTCATGTTCGCTCCCCTGGCGTTTGGTATGAAATTGGGGATGCCCGATCTAATCGGACGGTCAGTAGTGGCCTTCGGCTGTCTGTGCCTGCTCTCCAGTGCATCGTATCTGATCAACGATCTGGTGGATAGCGAGCGGGACAGGTACCATCCGGCGAAGTTGGACCGCCCATTGGCCACCGGGAGGCTCAAGAGGTCGTGGGCGGTGGGTGCGGCAGTGGTGCTGTCGGCGGCCAGTCTCTTGGTAGCCTTCGTCGTGGATCCTCGACTGGGTTTGGTGGCTTCGGCCTTCCTGGCGGTCGAGATCGCCTATTCTCTGCTCCTGACCAATTTCGTACTGCTCGACGTCCTGACCATAGCCGCGGCCTTTGTCCTGAGGGTTCTCTGTGGCTCGGTCGTGGCCAGGGCAACTACCTTCTCTCCCTGGCTCTACGTCTGCGGCAGCTTCCTCGCCCTGTTCCTGGCTCTGTGTAAGCGACGGCATGAGTTGATCGTCCTCGGCGACCTGGCGCCGAAGCATCGCAGGGTCCTGGCGGACTACAGCTCCAGTCTTCTGGTGGAGACGATCTCCGTAGTCACCTCTTCGACGGTCATCGCCTACTCGCTCTACACCTTCTGGGGAGCTCACGTGCCTGAGAACAAGAGCATGATGCTGACCATCCCCTTTGTCCTCTACGGCATCTTGCGCTACTTGCTGATTATCCAGCGCCGGGATCTACGGGGGACTCCAGAGGAGATGCTGATCAAAGATCCCCCTCTGGCGGTCAACAACGTACTATGGGGTGTTGCTGTGCTGGCTATTCTGTACCTGTTCTGAGCGGGTGAGAAACGTATAGCCGGGCCGCGGCGGTGAGTTAGGATAGGGCCGGTGGCTCAGCTTCGAAGGGCGTGGAACTGAAGAAGCGCCGTGCTTCCGCACGGCGCTTCCTGCTACTCTACCTCTTGGTGTACTGCGGTGCCTTCCTGGCCCGCTTGAGGCCAGGTTTCTTGCGCTCTTTCATACGGGGGTCTCGAGTCAGGGAACCCTCCCGGCGCAAAGTGCGGCGCAGTTCTGGGTTTGCCTTGGTCAAAGCTCTGGCAATGCCGTGGCGCACTGCACCAGCCTGCCCGGAAACCCCACCGCCTCGCACCTTGACCGAGATCCTGAACATGTCCTCGGTGGCCGTCACCCGGAGCGGCGTCTTGAGGAACATGACGTCGGCCTCACGGGAGAAGTATTCATCCACTCGCAGGTCATTCACAGTGATCGCAGGTTCTTTGGAGGGGTAAAGGCGTACCTGAGCGCTGGCCGTCTTTCGCCGTCCGGTGCCATAGTAGTATACGTCGGCCTGGCGGACACGCTTCTCCAACGGCGGAACAGGCTCCTCTGGCTCCACCTCCTGATCTCCGTCGAGTTCTTCTGCAACAGAGGTGGCTTCTGCTGTGCGGGCTTCCTCAACCCGAAGTGCCTCTGCTTCCCGGACAACGGGCGTATCGGCCTCCTCCGCGGATTCTGTGGCCCGCGTGGAGGCCACAGGCGCTTCTTCCTCAATCCCAGCAGCCATGTCTACCTCAACAGCCTCTGGCTCTTCAGGAGCGGGCTGTATCGCTTCCGTCACTTCCTTCTTTTTCGCCACTACTCGTAACCTCCTCTGTTGCAGTTCCGGACTGCGTCGCCTCACAACTCCAATGCTTTGGGTTGCTGGGCGGTGTGAGGGTGAGCATCGCCTGCATACACCTTCAGCTTGCCCAGCATGGCTCGACCCAACCTGTTGTGTGGCAACATGCCTCTCACTGCAGAACGGATGACCCGCGTGGGGTGTCTATTCAGTTGTTCCCTCAGGGTGAGGCCCTTGAGGCCACCTGGGTAGCCAGAATGGCGATAGTACATCTTCTGGTCCATCTTGTGACCCGTGACATGGACTTTCCCGGCATTGATGACGATGATATAGTCGCCGGTATCCAAATTTGGTGCATAGATGGGCTTGTGCTTTCCCATAAGGATCTTGGCAATCTCCGAGGCCAACCGGCCCAGTGTCCGGCCTTCGGCGTCCACCACGTACCACTGACGCTCGATCTCGGAGGGTTTCGTAGAATGCGTCTTCATCTCTCGATACCTCAGTAGTTCACTCGCACCAGGCAGAGGCCATGGGCCGGGGCTGGCGGACCGGCCTGACTTCTGTCCTTGGCCGCGAGAATCGCCTTCATGTCCTCGACATGGAGTACCCCTCTGCCCACCAGGAGTAGGGTACCCACGATCGCCCGCGCCATGTGTCGCAGGAAGGCATTGGCCGTCAGGTCAACGTGGATATGGTTGCCCTCTCGGGAACAACTGACGCGCAGAACATCTCGCAGGGTGCTTTCGCCCTGAGTTGGCTGGCCGAATGACGCGAAATCGTGCGTTCCGACTAGGTACTCCAAGGCCTGCCCCATTGCTGCTGCATCTAGATGGTGCTCGTAGTGGTAGGCGTAACGCGCCTCCAGCGGCGAACGCACCGGCTGGTTCAGAATGGTATAGCGGTACGCACGCGTCACGGCGCTGAAGCGAGCATGGAAGTCAGGCATGGCCACAGTCATCTCTCTGATGGCAATGTCCGGCGACAACACGGCATTGAAGGCCCGATGCAGTTCCTCCAGCGATCGCTTCCACCCGGTGAGAAAGTGAATCACCTGCCCACCTGCGTGTACGCCTGCGTCTGTGCGTCCAGCCCCCACTATCTTGGCTTCCTCTTGTGTAACCTCGCGCAAGGCCCTCTCCATCTCCCCTTGGATGGTCAGCAGGTGTGGCTGCTGCTGGAACCCCGCGTATCTGGTCCCGTCATACTCCACGACGGCCTTGATCGTGCGGACTTCGGGAGCAGCCCTCCCCATCTGACCACTCACTCGACGAGTTCTAGGATAGCCATAGGCGCGGCGTCACCCTGGCGGGGTCCCAGCTTGATGATGCGCGTGTAACCCCCGGGGCGATTCTTGTACTCGGGCGCAATAGTCTCGAACAGTTCCTTTAGCACCTCTTTGTCGGCTACGGTACGGAGAACCTGTCGTCGTTCGTGGACGTCGCTCTCCTTGTCCAAGGAGCGCTTGGCCACGGTGATCAGCTTCTCAGCCTGAGCGCGCACGGCTCTGGCTTTGGCTTCCGTTGTCGTTATTCTTCGGTGACGGAAGAGCTCCGTGACGAGGTTCTTGAACAATGCCTGTCGGTGGCCGCTGGAACGATTGAGTTTCCGGCCGGCTACACTATGTCTCATCGCTCTCGTCCTCCTCTGGCTCGCGGAGGAGATCCTTCTCTCTTAGGGCCTGCTTCAGTTCGTCCAGGGATTTGCGCCCGAAGTTCCTGATCGCCAGGATCTCATCGTCGCCCTTCTCCAGCTTCTCCAGAATCATGCCCACCTTCGTTATTCCGGCGCGCTTCAGGCAGTTGAAACCTCGCACGGTGAGATCCAGGTCCTCGACAGGCATCTCGTAGATGCGGGCGGGGATACCTTCCTCCTTGGCCTCTTCGGGTCCCTCTAGCAGTGCTCCTCCAGCGTTGGCTACCAGGGAGAAGTGCTTGGCTAGGATCTGAGCGGACGTGCTGAGTGCTTCTCCGGGCTGGATGGTGCCATCGGTCCAGATGTCCAGCCTGAGTTGGTCAAAGTCAGTGATTTCACCTATGCGAACGCGATCAACCGTGTAGGCGATTCGCCGAATGGGAGAGAATATGGCATCCAAAGGCAACTGTCCTATGGCTAGCTCTCCTCTGTCCTCGCTGGGGCTGTACCCACGTCCCTGTTCGGCGATCATCTCCATCTCCACCCTGGAATCGGAGGAATCCAGGGTGAGAAGGTGAAGTTCAGGGTTGATGATCTCTACCTCGGCGGGGCATTCTATGTCTGCCGCGGTGACAATCCCTTCTCCCTGTACTTCGAGGCGCAGGCGCACGGGTTCATCACCCTGCAGCTTCATCCTGACCTGCTTCAGATTGAGAAGCAGCGTCATGCTGTCCTCTTTGACTCCAGCGATCGGTGAGAACTCATGGTACACGCCATCCACGCTGACGGAGGTTATCGCCGCACCAGGCAAGGAAGAGAGAAGAACTCTGCGCAGGGAATTGCCAACGGTCACACCGTAGCCGCTCTGCAGCGGCCCGATGACGAAGCGCCCGTACCGCTCGGTAATCGCCTCGGCCTCGATCTTGGGCAAAACTAGATTGGGTAGCAAGGGTGTCCCTCCTCAAGACAGCTTCCAACGTGAGAAACTGCCCTACCTGCTGTAGTACTCCGTTATAAGTTGCTCCCTGAGAGGTGCCTCGATCTCCCCTCTGGTCGGCAGAGCCAACACCCGTCCCGACATCGTATTGATGTCCACGCTGAGCCACTCGGGCACGAAGCGGTGCTCCATCTCCTGTCCCACGTTCTTGAAGTATTCATTGCTCATGCTCTTGGCACGAACCGCTATCTCATCGCCCGGCTTGACCAGGAATGACGGGATATCAGTCTTGCGACCATTGACGTCAAAGTGCCCGTGCCTGACCAACTGACGTGCCTGAGCCCGGGAACTGGCAAAGCCAGATCGGTAGACAATGGTGTCCAGCCTGCTCTCCAGGATCTGAAGGAGGTGGGCGCCGGTCACGCCCTTACGTCGTTCCGCCTCGCCAAAATAGCGGCGGAACTGCCTCTCCAACACCCCGTAGATTCGCCGCGCCTTCTGCTTCTCCCGCAATTGTGTTCCAAAGTCCGTAGTCTTGCGCCGAAACCGGGCCCGACGACCGTGCATGCCAGGCGGATAGGAGCGTTTCTCGAAAGCGCACTTCGCTGTGAAGCACCGATCTCCCTTAAGAAATAGCTTCTCTCCCTCTCTGCGGCACAGTTTGCAGACCGGTCCTGTGTGTCTTGCCATGTCTTCTCCTCTAGTGAGTCCGTCTTGAGGACGGGCCGGGTCACTCGATCCGCTACACGCGCCGCTTCTTTGGAGGGCGGCACCCGTTGTGTGGTACTCGAGTCACGTCACTGATGGACCTGACTGCGATTCCCGCCGCCTGTAGCGCTCGAACCGCCGCCTCTCGCCCGGGTCCCGGGCCCTTAACGAAGATATCCAGTTCCCTCACGCCCATGTCCATCGCTTGCCTGGCTGCCTGTTGAGCAGCCATTTGTGCCGCGTAGGGGGTGCTCTTTCGGGAACCCTTGAACCCCGCGGTGCCTGCGCTGCTCCAGGCAATCACGTCGCCGTTCAACTCAGTAATGGTGATTATGGTGTTGTTGAACGTTGACTGTATATGTGCCTGTCCGCGTAGGATGTCTCTACGCATACGACGCGGACCGCGTCTCTTGGCTGTCTTTCGTGCCACCTATTCCTCCTCATAGGAATCGGTATACAACCTCCTGCCGCACTCTGTTGAACACGAGTACATGCAGGGCTGCGAATTGCTCTGTTACTTGCCAGCCCTACTCCTGCGCTTGCCGGCCACCGTCCTTCTCGAGCCCCTCTTCGTACGCGCGTTGGTCCTGGTGCGCTGTCCACGCACCGGGAGACCGCGACGATGGCGCAGCCCCCGGTAGGAACCAATCTCCTGAAGGCGCTTGACGTTCTGGGTGACCTCCCGACGAAGATCGCCCTCCACCTTGTATTCCCTGTCAATAATGACTCTCAGCCGCGCGGCATCCTCCTCCGTCAGATCTTTGACCCTGACGCCGGGATTGATCTCAGCCTGATCCAAGATCTGCTGGCTGGTGGTCCTGCCTATGCCATAAATGTATGTGAGAGCGATCTCCGTTCTCTTGTTCTTGGGCAAGTCGACGCCGGCGATTCTAGCCACTCTGGTCCTCCTATCTGCTGTAGGCGGGTCTGTAAGACCTGCCTGGCCAGACTACCCCTGCCTCTGCTTGTGCCGTGGATTCCTGCAGATGACTCGTACGACGCCTCTGCGCCGCACGATCTTGCAGTTCTCACAGCGCCGCTTCACTGACGGTTTCACTTTCATCATCAACTCCAGTCTTCATACTCGAGTGAGTATTTCCGGCTCACCTTCCGTGATGGCGATGGTATGTTCGAAATGAGCTGATAGCTCACCATCGTCCGTCACCACCGTCCAGCCGTCGTCCAGCACGCGGGTCAGATAGGTTCCCACGTTGACCATCGGCTCAAGAGCGAAAGTCATGCCCGGCTTGAGGAGCATCCCTCTGCCTGGTGAGCCGTAGTTCGGTATCTGCGGGTCCTCATGCATCTGGCGCCCAATACCATGAGATACATACTGTCGAACCACCGAGAAGCCCCTCGATTCAGCATAGGTCTGAATCGACGACGAGATGTCGCCCAGGTAGTTCCCGCTCTTGCACTGAGCGATGGCTGCTGCCAGAGCGCCGCGCGTGACGTCGATCAACTCCCGGCCCTTCTTGGTAATGTGACCCACGCCCACAGTGATCGCCGCGTCCCCTTGGTATCCTTTGTAGATGGCGCCGAAATCCAGACTGACGATGTCTCCTTCCTTCAGCACCCGTGGTCCGGGGACACCGTGAACAACCTCCTCGTTGATGGACACGCACAGCGACGCCGGAAAGCCTCTATATCTCAGGAAGGATGGCTCAGCTCCTTGCTCGGAGACAAACTCGTGGGCCACCGCGTCCAATTCCGCTGTGGTGACCCCCGGCCGGATCCTCTCCTGCAGGAGAGCGTGGGTGAGCGCCACAATCCTCCCTGCTTCTCTCATCAGTGCCAGTTCGCGACTCGACTTCCTGATGACCATCACGCCACTTGCAGGGCTTCCAGGACCTTGCGTTGTACACGCTCTATGCCACCTTCGCTCTTGATGGTAACGAGCAACTCCTGGTCTCGGTAGTAGTCTATCAGAGGGCTCGTCTGCTGCCGATAGACCCGAATTCGGTTTCTCACCGTCTCCGGGACGTCGTCGGCCCGCTGATAGAGCTCACCACCGCACACGTCGCACCTTCCCTCCTCGTGAGGAGGGTTGGAGATGATATTGTAGACCGCCTGGCAGTTGCGGCACGTCCATCGACTGGAGAGCCTTCTCACCAACTCGTCCTCGGCCGCATCTATAAGGAGTGCGGCGTCTATCTTCTTGTTCTGTTGAGCAAGAAGCCCCTGCAACGCCTCGGCCTGCTCGATGGTCCGAGGAAAACCGTCCAAGATGACCCCACTGTCGCAGTCTGGCCTCTGCAGTCGCTCTCGAACCATGGCGATGGTGACCTCATCGGGCACCAACTCGCCGCGCTCCATGTAGGACTTGGCGGTCAAGCCCAGTTCCGTCTCCTTCTTGAGCGCCTCCCGAAAAAGGTCGCCGCTGGCCACATGAGGTGTACCCAGCCTCTCGGCCAGCAGAGCTGCCTGAGTCCCCTTGCCGGCCCCCGGCGGGCCAAGCATGACTAGGTTCACGAGACCTCTCCATGTCTGCTATTTCAAGAAACCCTCGTAGTGGCGCATCAGCAACTGCGCCTCAAGCTGCTTCATCGTGTCTATGACCACGCCAACCACGATCAGCAGGCCTGTGCTGGTCACGATCATGGTCTGCATAGGTGTGAGCTTGCTCACGAAGAACGGGAGCACGGCCACAATTCCCAGGAACAAGGCGCCCACCAGCGTGATGCGCCGTAGCACTCGATTCAGATACTCCGCCGTGCGCGCCCCTGGTCGAATGCCGGGGATGAAGCCTCCATGTTTCTGCAGGTTTTCCGGCATGTTCTGTTGCTGGAAAATCACGTCCGTATAGAAATACGTGAACCCAACCACCATGATGAAGTACATGAGCCAGTAGAACATCATCTGGCTATCGAAGAGGCTCACGATGCCCTGAGCAACGTTGGCCACGACCTGGTTACTTGAGTACTGGAAGTAGCTGGCAATCACCCCTGGAAGGATCAGAAACGATGACCCGAAGATAAGCGGAATCATACCCGCAGAGTTGACCTTCAACGGGATGTGTGAACTCTGACCCCCATAGATCTTGGTCCCTCTCACGCGCTTACCATACTGCACAGGGATGCGACGCTGTCCTTCGTAGATGAAGACTATGGCTGCGACAGTTATTACGGCAATGACCACAAAGGCCAGGAGGCCCGGGATGTTGGCGCGCAGGTCCTGCGCAACTCTCTGAGGGATCCTGGCGACAATGCCACCAAAGATGATGATGGACACACCGTTGCCAACGCCCTGCTCCGTGATGAGTTCACCCAACCACACCGCGAACATAGTACCGGCGGTGAGGGTGGCGACTGTGGCCAGACTAGATACGGCTGTGTCAGGGGAGAGCAGATTGAAGCCTTCTATCACGGGCATGCCGCCCCCGCTGAACATGCTGATCTGGGTGATGCCTTGAAGTGCAGCCAGGGGTACGGTCATGATGTGCATGTACAGGTTGATCTTGGCCTGTCCCGCCTCGCCTTCCTTGGACAGCCGCTCCAGAGGCGGGATCAGCGGCACTAGCAGCTGCATGATGATTGACGCTGTGATGTACGGGTACACGCCCATGGCCACGACGGAGAAACTGGACATGGCACCGCCCGAGAACATGTCCAGCAGTCCCAGCAATTGGTTGCTCTGGAAGAGCTGCTTCAAGGCCTCTGCATTCACCCCGGGCACTGGCACGTGGGCCGCAAAGCGATAGACGACGAGCATGGCCAGGGTGAAGAGTATCTTCCGCCGCAGGTCCGGCAGCTTGAAGGCGTTCAGTACGTTGCGAATGGTCTCCACTTCTCTCCCCTTATAGAGGTCTGGGGCGCCGACCTCTCCTGGGTCTGTCGGCTGGCAGCGCAAGTTCCTCGATGCTTCCGCCGACGGCCTCGATCTTGGCCCTGGCAGTGGCCGAGAAGCCGTGGGCTTTGATGATCAGTGGCTTCTCCAGTTCACCTCTTCCCAGCACCTTGACCAGGCCATCCGGCGACTTGATGAGACCTACCTCGCTCAGAGTGGCGGGCGTGACCTCAGCCCCCTTCTCAAACCTTTCGTTGAGCCGATCCAGATTCACGGTGGCGAACTGGGTCTTGAAGATGTTGACGAAGCCTCGCATCCGGGGCAGTCGTCTTACGAGCGGCAGTTGGCCGCCCTCGAAGTATGGCGGAACGCCTCCACCCGCGCGGGACCTCTGTCCCTTGGTGCCTCGCCCGGCCGTCTTGCCGTGCCCGGAGCTGTCTCCTCGCCCTACCCTCTTCTTGTCCTTCTTTGACCCCTTCGCGGGTCTAAGATCGTGTAACTTCATGGCTCCTCCGAAGGAACACCTGCCAGACCGCTATCCGGCCTGGCGCCAGGGTCCTCCCCAGTCCAGTAGACTGCATTAGGCTTCGTCCATCTCGACCAGGTGAATCACCTTCTGCACCATGCCCCGTATGGAGGGGTTGTCGGGTCGAACCACCGACTGGCCCAGACGGCGAAGACCCAGCGCTCTGATGGTGGCCTTCTGGTCTTGGGCATAGCCAATGCTGCTCTTCACCCAGGTTATTCGTAGCTGCTTGTCAGTCTTGGCCATCTATCCGCTCCCAGAAGGGCAACACCTCTTTCTCCGGTTTTCCCCGTCGGCGCGCCTCTTCTTCCGGGTTCTTCAATCTCTTCAAGCCCTCCATGGTGGCGTAGACCACGTTCAGGATATTGGCGCTGCCCAGCGATTTGGTGAGGATGTCCTTTATGCCAGCTGCCTCCACTACCGCCCGCACACCTCCGCCAGCGATGACGCCGGTACCTTGCGAGGCGGGCTTGAGTAGCACCTTGGCTGCTCCGAACTCGGCGATCACCTCATGGGGAATCGTGGTGCCCCTAACAGGCACCCGAATCATGCTCCTCTTGGCCTTCTCGGTCCCCTTCCGAATCGCCTCGGGTACCTCTCGCGCCTTGCCCACGCCGGAACCAACGCTGCCACGGCCATCGCCAACCACGACCACGGCTCGAAATCCGAAGCGGCGGCCTCCTTTGACAACCTTGGACACGCGGGCAATGTGGACAACACGCTCCTTTAGGAATTCCTCTTCCATCAATGTCCTATCCTCTTTCCCTAAGTCTACTCAGGCCATGTTACGTGGAGTCTTGACCAGACGTGGGGTCGCGATCTGTCACGCTGCTTCTAGAACTCCAGCCCCGCCCCGCGCGCCCCCTCAGCCAGAGATCTCACACGACCGTGATACTTGTACCCACCCCTGTCAAAGATGACCTTCTCGATGCCGCGGGCTTTGGCCCGATGGGCCAGGACTTCACCCACCACCTTGGCCTGCTCTGACTTCTTCATGCCCGCGATCTGATCTCGCACCTCTGGATCGAGAGTCGATGCAGCTGCCAGAGTGTGGCCTTCAGTATCGTCGATAATCTGAGCGTAAATATGCTTCAGACTCCGATACACCGAGAGCCGGGGCCGGTCCTTGGTGATTTGCACCTTCTTCCGAACCCGTAGATGCCTGCGATGCCGCGCTGCTTCACGATCTTTGCTCGTGCTCATTCCATTCTGCTCCAACCACGACAACTGCTCTGACTAGCGAAGCCCTAGCCAATCTTGCCTGCCTTGCCTGCCTTGCGGCGAACGTACTCGCCTACATAGCGAATGCCTTTGCCCTTGTATGGCTCTGGCTTTCGTACGGCCCTGATCTGCGCTGCTACTCTGCCCACCAGTTCCTTGTCCACGCCCTCCACCGTGATGTTTCGATAACCCTTCTCCACGGAGATGGTGATCCCTGGCGGAGGCACTATCTGAACAAGATGCGAATAGCCCACGTTGAGGACGAGCGTTTCACCCTCCAACTGAGCGCGATAACCAACGCCGTTGATCTCCAGTTTTTTCTGGAACCCCTCAGTGACTCCATGTACCATGTTCGCCAGCAGGGCCCTGGACAGGCCGTGGAGAGACCGGTGCAGCCTGTGCTCAGTAGGTCGGATCACGATCAACTGGTTGTCTTCCAGGCGCACCGACATATCCCTATGGAAAGTACGCGCTAATTCGCCCCTCGGCCCCTTAACCGTCACATCGGACCCACGGATAGTCACCTCGACGTTCGGCGGCACCGGTATGGGCGCCTTGCCTATGCGAGACATCAGAGCGCACCCCCTCTGTCTCCCCACCCAAATGGAAGGATTCCCTCTGCCACATCAGGAGACAATGCTCGACAGTTCCTGCTACCACACATAACACAAAACCTCACCACCAATCCCCATACGCCTTGCCTTCTGGTCGGTTATGATGCCCCTGGAAGTCGACAAGATGGCTATCCCGAGGCCGCTCTTGACTCTGGGCAATTCTCCCTTGCCAGCGTACACTCGGCATCCAGGCTTGCTGACCCGCTCAAGCGCAGAGATCGCCGGATCTCCGTCCTCCGTATACTTCAGCCAAATCCTGAGCATAGGTTGGGGACGATCCTTGGTGACATCGTAGCCCTGGATGTAGCCTTCTTCTCGCAACACTCTCGCTACAGACACCTTCATCTTGGAGGACGGTGCTGTCACCTGCGCGTGTCGGACGCCAGTCGCGTTCCTGATACGGGTGAGCAAGTCAGCAATGGGATCGGTGTGCATGTTGTCAGTGCCCTTTCTCATCTACCAACTGGACTTGGTGACACCCGGGACCTTGCCTTCCAGCGCCAATTCACGGAAGCATATGCGGCACAATCCGAAACGACGCATATAGGCCCGCGGTCGCCCACATATCTTGCAGCGATTTCGCACCTGGTTCCTGTACTTCCTCCGACTCTCCTTGGCGATCATCGACTTCTTGGCCACTTGACCTCCATGAATGAACTACTGAGAGCTGAGTTCCTTGCCCATGGCGCTATACTCTCCTGAAAGGCATACCCAGCAGCGTCAGCAGTCGCCTTGCTTCTTCATCCGTCTTGGCGGTGGTAACGATGCTGATCTCCATGCCTCTCACCTTGTCGATCGAATCATACTGAATCTCAGGCCAGATCAACTGTTCTTCCAGCCCGAGGGTGTAGTTGCCCCGACCGTCGAAGGCGTCGCGCGAAAGACCCCGAAAGTCTCGCTGGCGGGGCAGGGCGACGTTGAGCAGCCGGTCTACGAAGTCGTACATCCGCCGACCCCGTAACGTGACCTTGGCACCAATAGCCATCCCCTCCCTGAGCTTGAACGCGGCGATTGACCTCCGGGCCCGAGTGATAATGGGCTGCTGTCCAGTTATCGTACTCAGGTCTCTGGTAGCCCCATCCAGGGCCTTCGCATCCTGCAAGGCCTCCCCCAGGCCGATATTGACCACAACCTTGACCAGTCGAGGCACTTGCATCACATTGCCATAGCCAAAATCCTCTATGAGGATAGGCACGATCTCCTTCTGGTAGATCTCTTTCAGTCTGGACATGGCGATCTCTCCCACCAAGCTCCCCAGCTACTCTATCGTCTCGCTACACTTCTTACAGACTCTGGCTCTCACTCCACTCGGCTGGACTTCGAAGGCGACCTTGGAGCGCTCGTTGCAGTGAGGGCATACCAGAGCCACACTGGAGATGCGTAGCGGGGCCTCTCGCTCGATGATGCCGGCCTGAGTGCGCACACGCCCGGTGGGTTTGGTATGTCTCTTTATGATATTGATGCCTGAGACTAGTACCTGGTCCTTATCGGGCAGTACTCTGTGAACACTGCCTCTCATACCTTGCTGGTCGCCCCGGATCACCTCGACCGTATCACCCTTCTTGATTCTTCTCATCTTTTCGATCCTTGTCTCCAGCAGTGTGCGTCACAGGACTTCCGGGGACAGCGAGACGATCTTCATGAACCCGCGCTCCCTCAATTCCCGACCCACGGGACCAAAGATGCGGGTACCCTTGGGGTTCTCATAGTCGTCCAGAATCACCGCAGCATTCTCGTCGAAGCGAATGTATGACCCATCAGATCTGCCATACTCCTTGGCCGTACGCACTATCACAGCTCTCACAACGTCACCCTTCTTCACGGAGCCAGAAGGGATAGCCTTCTTCACGGAGGCGATGATGATGTCCCCCACGCGCCCATAGCGGCGCTTCGATCCGCCCAAGACCTTGATACACATGATCTCTCGTGCTCCGGTGTTGTCCGCCACCCGGAGCCGACTCTCCGTCTGAATCATTCCTCAACCCTCTCCGTGCCGCTCCTCACTATCTCTTCGACCACCCAACATTTCTCTTTGCTCAGAGGGCGACTCTCCACGATGCGCACCACATCGCCCATCTGACAGACGCTGTCAGCGTCGTGGGCCTTGAACTTCTTCCGCAACTTGATCACCTTCTCGTAGAGAGGGTGCCTGCTCAACCTTTCGACGACCACCACAACGGTCTTATCCATCTTGTTGCTCACTACTGTGCCGACCATGGACTTTCGTCGTCCCGTCATGGCGACTCCTCCCCCGCCTGCTCTAGGTCCCGCTCTCTCACAACGCTCTTGGCGCGGGCAATGTCTCTCTTTACCTGGCGGATACGGTTAAAGTTGGTCAACTGGTTGGTACTCAACTGGAAGCGGAGGTTGAAGAGTTCCTCATACATGTTGTCCAATTCGTGTCGCAACTCATCCGAAGTCATGGCTCTGATGTCTTGCGCCTTCATGAGACGGTTCCTCGCTGTCCCAGTTCATGTCTAGAGACAAACTGGGTCCTGATGGGAAGTTTCTGTGCGGCCAGGCGAAAAGCCTCTCGGGCGGTGCCTTCTTCCACTCCCGTGATCTCAAACAGCACCCGGCCAGGCTTGACCACGGCGACCCAGTGATCAACGTTTCCCTTGCCGCTACCCATTCTGGTCTCCGCTGGCTTGGCGGTCACAGGCTTGTCTGGAAAGACTCGTATCCACAGCTTGCCACCACGTCTGACGTGATGAACTATGGCCCTACGTGCTGCCTCTATCTGTCGGCTCGTTATCCACGAGGGCTCAAGGGCCTGGAGCCCATATTCCCCAAAACTCACGTGGGCGCCTCGACCGGCCTTGCCTTTCATGCGCCCCCGATGGGCCTTGCGGTATTTCACTCGTTTGGGCATCAACATCACAAACAACCCCCCTACAGTCGAGGATTAGAACTCCTGGTCGAACGACGGCTCTTCCGCTGCCCCTTGCGCTTTAGGCGAATAATCGCCCTTGTAGACCCAGACTTTTATGCCGATGCGGCCATAGGTGGTAAGCGCTTCAACTCGGGCATAGTCTATGTCGGCGCGCAGGGTGTGCAGGGGCACTCGACCCTCCATCGTCCAGTCGCGTCGAGCCATTTCTCCTCCACCCAACCGGCCACCACAGGCTATCTTCACCCCACCGGCCCCAAGACGCATCACCCTGGTCGCTGCTTGTTTTATCGCTCGCTTGTGAGAAATCCGTTTCTCCAACTGGGCTCTGATATTCTCGGCGACGAGGTAGGCGTCCAACTCCGGCTCCGGCACCTCTACAACCTCTACGCGAGCTTTCTTCCCTGTCTCTTCTTCCACCCTCCGGCGCAAGAGGTTGACACTAGCCCCCTTGCGACCGATCACGATTCCAGGTCGAGCCGTGTGCACCGTCACAGACACCTGCTTCGGGAAGCGCTCGATATCTATCCTGGAGATACCTGCATGGGCCATGTCGTCAAGGATGAGTCGCCGGAGCTTGACGTCCTCGCTCAGCAGGTCCACGTATTCCTCACCTTCGGCGAACCACTTGGCTCTCCAGTCTTTGTTAACTGCCAGCCTGAACCCTATAGGATGTACCTTTCTGCCCAAACTAGCCTCTCCTTCTCCGCGCCTCCGGTCACAGTTACTCTAGTTCGCTGAGGATCACGGTGATGTGCGATGATCTCTTCAAGATAGGCTTGGCCCGCCCGCGAGCCCCGGCCCGGTATCTCTTCAGAGTCGGTCCGACATCGGCCGCTATCCGAGAGATGTACAGGTCAGATTTGGACAGGCCATGAACGTCTTCCGCGTTGGCTGCCGCCGACTCTATAGCTTTGGCCACTGGCTCGGCCGCGGCCTGTGGCAGAAACCTCAGAAGGGCCAAGGCTTCATCCACCGGCCGCTCTCGGACCATGTCCGCCACGCGTCTCACCTTGCGTGGAGACATGGGGATGTATTTCTCGACTGCCTTGATCTCAAGTCCCATGTCGACACCTACGCCTTCGCTCTGACGCGTGTTGATTTCTCGCGGTAGCCATGGCCCCTGAAGGTGCGCGTCGGTGCAAACTCGCCCAGCTTGTGCCCCACCATGTTTTCGGTGATGTAGATGGGTACATGGCGGCGCCCATCGTGCACTGCGATGGTGAGGCCGATCATCTCAGGAGGGATCGTGGATGCGCGAGCCCAGGTCCTGATCACGTACTCATCGCCGCTCTCCCTCATGTGCTTCACTTTCTTGAGCAGCTTCGCGTCTATGTAGGGACCCTTCTTCAGCGATCTCGTCATCCGCTATCTCCTCTTCGCTCCTCGACGACGGACTATCCACTTGTCCGTCTCCTTGCGCACGCGAGTCTTCTTTCCACGGGTCTTCTTCCCCCAAGGGCTCTTCGGCGACGACATACCCACAGGGGACCTCCCCTCACCACCTCCGTGAGGATGGTCCCTGGGGCTCATGGCCGTGCCTCGAGTGGCTGGCCTAATGCCCAGCCAGCGCGACCTGCCCGCCTTGCCCAGGTTGATATTGCCCCGGTCCGTGTTTCCCACCTGACCAAGCGTGGCCAGATTCTCGACGCTGATGAGACGTATCTCACCCGAGGGCAGACGAACTTGAGCGTATGCCCCTTCCTTGGCCAATAATTGTGCTGAGGCCCCAGCAGACCGCGCCAACTGGGCACCCTTGCCTTTCCGCAGTTCGATATTGTGGATCATGGATCCTACTGGAATACTGGCAATGGGCAGAGCGTTGCCCACGCGAATGTCAGCGTCAGGACCAGACTCGAGGACGTCATTGACCTTGAGACCCAGCGGGGCAATGATGTACCTTTTCTCCCCATCAGCGTACACCAGAAGGGCTATGCGAGCTGACCGGTTGGGATCATACTCGATGGAATCCACCCTGCCCGGGATGCCAAACTTGTCCCGCTTGAAGTCAATGACCCGGTACATGCGCTTGTGGCCCCCACCGCGATGGCGCACAGTGACGCGTCCCTTCGCGCTGCGGCCTGACCGCTTGTGTACAGGTTTGAGAAGTGAACGCTCCGGCGTGGTGCGGGTGATGTCGTCGAAGGTGGTGACGCTCATGCCGCGGCGACCAGGCGATGTCGGCTTGTAGACCTTGATCGGCATGCCTATACTCCCTCAAAGAACCCTATGGACTGCCCCGCGGCCAACTTGACGGTGGCCTTCTTCCAGGGGTGGGGCTTGCTCACATGGCGGCCGTAGCGGCGCGTCTTTCCTGGCACGGTGATGACGTTCACTGCGACCACCTTGACGTCGAAGGCTCTTTCCACCGCTTCTTTGATCTGATGCTTGTTGGCTTCAGGATCAACCTCAAAGGTATACCTGCCCCCTTCTCCCTGCAGGGTGCTTTTCTCCGTCACGATGGGGCGTTTGAGAACTTCGTATAGATGCACGATGATCCCTCCTACCCTCTACTGGCCCAGGAAATCCTCGATCACCTTCACAGCCGCGAGTGGCATGACCAGATACTCGTGGCCGAAGATGTCTACGAGGTTAAGGTATTGGGCACGTAACGTCTTCGCGCCTGGCAGGTTGCTCACCGACTTCTCCACATTGGCGTCACTCTCGGGCAGGAGGATCAACGCGCTCGAGTCGCCCAGTAGGCCGCGCAGGGTGCTCAACATCTGCTTGGTCTTCGGGACAGGCATGTCAAGCTTATCCAGTAGAATCAACCGACCATCGCGAACCTTGACCGAGAGGGCCGATCGCAGGGCCAGGCGACGCATCTTGCGCGTCATGGCCTTGCGATAGTTCCTGTCCGGCCGCGGGCCGAATACCACGCCGCCGCCGCGCCACTGAGGTGCGCGAGTGCTGCCCTGCCGGGCACGTCCGGTGCCCTTCTGCCGCCAGGGTTTCCTGCCCCCGCCTCTTACCTCTCCTCTGGTCTTGGTCCTGGAGGTGGCGAGACGCGCGTTCGCCAGTTGGCGGACTAAGGCCTGATGCATGAGGCCCTCATTTGGTACGATGCCGAAGATCTCATCCTGGAGTTCAGTTTCGTCGACAACCCTTCCGGTCACATCTCGAAGAGGGACTTTCATCTTTCCTTGCCCTTGACCGCACTCTTGACAGTCACCAGTCCGCCCTTCGCCCCAGGCACGGCTCCTTTGATCGCCAGTAGATTGCGCTCCGGGTCAACGAGGACGACTTTCAGATTCTGCATCGTGGTACGCTTGTTGCCCATGCGACCCGCCATCCGCATACCCTTCCAGACTCGTCCAGGGGTCGTTGTAGTCCCAATGGAGCCAGGCGCCCTGGCGCGATCCGATTGTCCATGGGTAGCGGGGCCCCCTCGAAAGTTGTGGCGCTTCATGACACCTGCAAAACCCTTACCCTTGGAGATGCCTGTGACGTCCACCAGATCGCCAACGGAGAAGATACCAGCATCTATCTTCTGCCCGATCTCGTACGCCGCTATGTCATCTACGGTGATCTCCTGCAGGTATCGCAGGTCCGGTACACCCTTGGGCAGATGTCCCCGCTGCGGCCTGTTGAGGCGCTTGGCTTCGCCAAAGCCCAGCTGGATGGCCTCGTATCCATCGGTTTTTCTGCTTTTGAGCTGCGTAATGTAGCATGGCCCCGCCTCGATGATGGTCACATGTATGGCCTCTCCAGCATCATCGAAGACCTGAGTCATGCCCGCTTTCTTGCCCAGGATTCCTTTCATCGCCACTCTCCGTGCGGGGTGGGATACTTCATCATACTCGTGGGAACCCCGTCTCTGACGAGTTGCACCCAACCCACCACCGCGTGAACCACCTAGAGCTTGATCTCTATGTCCACACCAGCGGGCATATTGAGACGCATCAGGGTATCGATTGTCTTGGATCCAGGTTCTACGACATCTATCAGCCGCTTGTGCGTACGGATCTCGAACTGCTCCCGAGAGTCCTTGTCGATGAACGGCGAGCGGATCACCGTGAATTTCTCGATCTTCGTCGGCAAGGGCACTGGTCCCACAATCATCGCACCAGTGCTTTCCGCCGCCTCGACGATTCGCCGCGCTGATTCGTCAAGAACCCTGTGATCGTACGCCTTTAAGCGGATTCTGATCTTCTCCTTGGCCATCTGTCCGTTTTCTACCTCGCGTTCCTAGCCTACAACGGCGGCCCAGACGAGTACCCAGCTCGGGAACTTGACGGCGAATTGGTCACTCTTCGATCTTGGTGATAACGCCAGCGCCTACCGTCCGCCCACCCT
>CAYGQI010000017.1:0-7544 GCA_964351925.1 uncultured Anaerolineales bacterium
ACCAACGCCTTCACCGTGAACAAGGTCTGCGGGTCCGGCCTGAAAGCCATAACCCTCGGAGCCCAGGCCATCCAGCTCGGTCAGGCAGAGATCGTTGTGGCTGGTGGCATGGAGAACATGAGCCAGGCTCCCTACGGCCTTCCCAAGGCCAGATGGGGCTATCGGATGGACGTAACCGGCGCAGGGGTGACCACTGACCTCATGGTCTACGATGGCCTCTGGGAGATATTCTACGGCTATCACATGGGCCTTACTGCGGAGAACATCGCTGAGAAATACGAGATCAGCCGCGAAGAGCAAGACCAACTGGGCCTTGTCAGCCATCAGCGGGCGCGTAAGGCCATTGCCGACGGCACCTTCGCCGCGGAGATCGTTCCAGTAGTGATGCCTCAGAGAAAGGGCGATCCAGTGGTGTTCGACACCGACGAGCGGCCCATGGACACCAGCCTGGAGAAAATGGCCAAGCTGGCACCAGCATTCAAGAAGGAAGGTACAGTCACCGCAGGCAATGCTTCCGGCATCAATGACGCCGCGGCAGCGGTGGTCCTCATGTCGCGTGAGAAGGCGGATCAGCTCGGTCTCGATCCTGTTGTGAGCATCAAGTCATACGCCTCTGGGGCCGTCGATCCCGCGTACATGGGACTCGGGGTGGTACCCAGTGTCAGGAAGGCGCTGGATAGGGCAGGTCTCTCAGTGGAAGACATGGACGTCATCGAGTTGAATGAGGCCTTTGCAGCTCAAGCCATTGCATGTATGCGCGAACTGGAGCTCAACCTCGACAACACCAACGTACACGGCAGCGGCGTGTCCCTCGGACACCCCATCGGATGTACAGGCGCTCGTCTTGTGGTCACCATCATGCATGAGATGCAGAGAAGAGACCTTGACTGGGGACTGGCGACTATGTGCATTGGCGGGGGACAAGGCATGGCGGCGGTGCTGGGCAGGTAGAGGCTGGCATTGACCGCGGATGGGCTCTGAGCGGAGACAGGGAAGATGATAGCATCTACAGAGGTGGTCATCATCGGCGCAGCCAGGACCGCGATCGGTCGTTTCGGGGGGACCATCTCCGGCATCGCGGCCGTCGAACTGGGCGGTGTGGCCATCAGGGCTGCGGTCCAGAGAGCGGGCATCGATCCTGCGACGGTTGACGAAGTGCTCGTCGGGCAGGTGATTCAGGCTGGGTGCGGCCAGGCGCCCGCTCGCCAGGCAGCGCTTAAGGCTGGCCTTCCAGCCTCCGTTGGAGCCACCACTGTCAACAAGGTCTGTGGATCCGGTCTGAAGACGATCGCCATGGGAGCCAATGCCATCGCCGTGGGCGACGCCGAGATCATCGTGGCGGCCGGCATGGAGAGCATGAACATGGGACCGCACCTCTTGGCGAACGCGCGCACCGGCTATCGTCTGGGAAACGCTGAGCTCGTTGACGCCACGGTGCGCGATGGCCTCTGGTGCCCTATCGAGAACTGGCACATGGGCAATGCGGCTGAACTCATCGCCGATGCGCTGGGCATCTCTCGCCAAGAGATGGACGAGTTCGCACTGCTCAGCCACAAGAAGGCCGTTGACGCCATCAAGCAGGGGAAGTTCAAGAACGAAATTGTGCCCATTACGATTCCGCAGAGGAAAGGCGAGCTTCTCATCTTCGATACCGATGAGAATCCCCGTGCTGATACCACCATGGAAGCTCTCGCGAACCTCGCGCCAGCCTTCAAGGGTGACGGGAAGTGCACTGCTGGGAATTCGTCCGCCATCACCGACGGCGCAGCGGCCGTGGTGATCGCCAGCGCCAACAAGGCCGCTGAGCTCGGCATAGAACCTTTGGCCCGCATCACGGGGTTTGCACAGGCGGCAGTCGAACCCAAGTGGGTCTTCTTCGCCCCCGTGCATGCCGTGGAGAAACTGATGGCCCGTACCGGCCACCAAATCCAGGATTTCGATCTACTGGAGATAAACGAGGCTTTCGCGTCTCAGACCATTGCCAATGGCAGGAAACTGGACCTTGACTGGGAGAAGCTGAACGTGAATGGGGGCGCCATCGCGCTCGGCCACCCCATCGGATGCAGCGGTACTCGTCTCATGGTCACCCTCATCCACGCCATGAAAGAGCGGGGAGCCAACCTCGGACTGGCATCCCTTTGTCTGGGAGGCGGAGAAGCTGTGGCCATGAGCATCGAGATGTGAGCCCAACCATCTCACCTGGGTCCCGCCGATACGGATTCGAGCATCCTTGTGCTGGTCTGCGACGGATACCTCTATCGCCGCATTGATCGCGGCGACGCACGATATCAACAACCGGCCCAGCCATGGTGCTGTGGAGAAAGTGACAGATGATCCTGACAGATAAGGTCGCTATTGTGACTGGAGCAGGACAGGGCATCGGACAGGCAATCGCCTTCAAGCTGGCAGATGGCGGTGCCAGCGTGGTTGTCTCCGACCTGAACGAACAAACCGCGCTCGAGACAGCGAGACAGATCGAAGCCAAATCCGGTAGAGCCAAGGCGGTTAAGACCGACGTTATCGACAAGCAAGAGGTCCTGCAACTGCTGGAGACGACTGTCGATGAATTTGGCAGGATTGACATCCTGATCAACAACGCCGGCATCGCCCGAAGCGCCTCTCTGCTCCGACTTAGCGACGAAGCCTGGGACGAAGTCCTAAACGTGAATCTGAAAGGTGTCTTCAGGACCACTCAAGCAGCCGCCCGGTACATGATCGACGCCAGGTACGGAAGAATCGTGAACATCTCCTCCGTCTATGGTCGGACCGGAACGATTGGAGATTCGAACTACGCCGCCTCCAAGGCCGGGATCATCGGCTTCACCAAGAGCGCGGCCCGCGAACTGGCTCGACACAACATCACGGTCAACGCCATACTGCCAGGGATGATCGACACACCGCTCTTGAGAGGCATCCCGAAGAAGTACCTTGAGCCGATGATCGAGGAGATACCGCTCGGGCGCGTGGGGAAGCCGGAGGACATCGCGAATGTGGCAGCGTTCCTGGCTTCGGACGAGGCCAGCTATATCACTGGCGCCACATTGGAGGTGACCGGTGGGTGGAGGATGTAAGCACGCCGCCCGCAGGCAATGACCCGGTCGTGATCGATATCCGTGCACAGTGCACCACCCACTGACAGGAGTCATTCGACATGGACTTCAACTTGACTGACGAGCAGCGCATGATACAGGAACTAGCCAGGGATTTCGCCACTGACGTCCTCGCTCCCGCCGCACCCATCATAGACCAGACCGAGGAGTATCCGTTCGACAATTGTCGCAAGATGGGAGAGTTGGGCCTGATGGGCATCGAAGTCCCACAGGAGGATGGTGGCACAGGGGCCGACACGGTGAGCTACGTTGTAGCGCTGGAGGAGGTTTCCAAGGCGTGTGCGGCCACCGGTACCATCATGTCCGTCAACAATTCGCTGGTCTGCCACGGACTGGCCAAGTACGGCACATTAGAGCAGCGTGAGAAGTACTTGCGACCTGCGGCCTCCTTTGAACGCATCGGCACCTTCGGCCTCTCGGAACCCCAGGCCGGCTCCGACGCAGCGAGCCAGCGCACCAGGGCCATCAAAGATGGGGACCACTACATCGTCAACGGGGCAAAGAACTTCATCAGCAGCGGCGGCGTGGCAGACTTTCACATCGTGTTCTGCGTTACCGACCCGGAAGCCAGACCCAAACACCGTGGGATAAGCTGCCTGCTTATAGAAGCCGACACGCCCGGTTTCTCAGCCGGGAAACCAGAGGAGAAGCTAGGCATCCGAGCTGCCAACACCGCGGCACTATCCTTCGAGGATTGTCGTGTGCCCGTCTCTAGCCGGTTAGGCGACGAGGGGCAGGGTTTCAGGATAGCGATGGAAGTCCTTGATGCTGGGAGGATCGGCATCGCGGCCCAGGCGCTGGGCATTGCCCAAGCCTCCATTGATGCCTCCCGACACTATGCCCTGGAGCGGGAGCAGTTTGGCAAGCCCCTGGCTGAGCACGAGGCCATCCAGTTTATGCTCGCCGACATGGCCACCAGAACTGAGGCCGCGCGACTTCTGACCTTGAAGGCAGCAGTCAAGAAACAGCGAAAGGAGCGGTACAGTCTGGAGGCAGCCATGGCTAAGCTGTACGCCTCGGAGACCGCCATGTGGGTGGCACACAAGGCAGTCCAAATCCACGGAGGCTACGGCTACGTCAGGGAATACAACGTGGAACGGTACTTCCGAGACGCAAAGATCACGGAGATCTACGAAGGGACCTCGGAAGTACAACGTATGGTCATCGCCAGGTACATGCTGGGGGACTAGTCCCGACTCCACCAGAGAACAGAGACGAGGAGCGGCCTATGAGCACGGACCCTAAGACCCGCAAGCTTCGTGAACTAAGACGGCAAGCAGAGTTGGCCGGTGGGCAAGATCGCTTGGATGCTCAGCATGCCAGAGGCAAACTAACTGCACGCGAGCGGATTCAGCTGCTCTTGGATCCGGGCTCCTTTCGCGAGCTGGACATGTTCGTGACCCATCGCAGCACTGGCTTCGGCCTCGAAGAGAAGAGGTATCTCAGCGACAGCGTTGTGACCGGATGGGGCACCATCGATGGTCGCCTGGCCTACGTGTTCTCGCAGGACTTCACCGTCTTCGGAGGCTCGCTAGGAGAGGTGCATGCCGAGAAGATCTGCAAGATCATGGACCTCGCCGCAAGGAATGGCGCGCCCGTTATCGGGCTCAACGACTCTGGCGGGGCTCGGATCCAGGAAGGAGTGGTATCCCTGGGCGCCTATGCCGACATCTTCCTTCGAAACACCCTCTCGTCGGGCGTAATACCTCAGATTTCCGCTATCATGGGGCCCTGCGCGGGCGGTGCTGTGTACTCTCCGGCTATCACTGACTTCGTGATCATGGTTGAAGAAAGCAGCTATATGTTCATCACGGGTCCCGACGTTGTCAAGGCCGTGACTCATGAGGAAGTCAGCTTCGAGGAACTGGGCGGTGCCAAGGCGCACAACAGCGTCAGTGGAGTCGCGCACTTTGCCGCCAAGGACGAAGAGGACTGCATGGACATCATCCGCCGGCTTCTCAGTTACATTCCCCAGAACAACATGGACGATCCGCCCCTCGTCCCGACCACGGATGACCCTCAGCGCATGGATGAGGTGCTGGACACCATAGTGCCCGACAACCCCACCAAGCCGTACGACATGAGACAGATCATTCGGCACGTGGTGGACG
This sequence comes from uncultured Anaerolineales bacterium, assembly GCA_964351925.1. Classification (GTDB taxonomy): domain Bacteria; phylum Chloroflexota; class Anaerolineae; order UBA7937; family B3-Chlor; genus JAUVXJ01. The sequence goes on from CAYGQI010000017.1 coordinate 5,222, forward strand.
AAGGCGATTTCCTCGAGGTGCAAGAGCATTGGGCTCAGAACATCATCATCGGGTTCGCTCGACTCAATGGCCGTTCGGTAGGCATTGTGGCTCAGCAGCCAGCTGTGCTCGCTGGCGTTCTCGACATCAACGCCTCAGACAAGGCAGCTCGATTCGTCCGCTTCTGCGACTGCTTCAACGTCCCCATCATTACCTTCGTAGACGTGCCGGGTTTCCTTCCTGGTGTCTCGCAGGAGCACGGGGGCATCATACGGCACGGGGCCAAGCTGTTGTACGCGTATTGCGAAGCCACTGTTCCCAAGGTCACCATCATCACCCGCAAAGCCTATGGCGGTGCCTACGTGGTCATGAGCTCGAAACACATCCGCGGCGACATCAGCTACGCCTGGCCCAGTGCCGAGATAGCCGTGATGGGCACCGAAGGAGCCGTCAACATCATCTTTCGCAAAGAGATCACCGCCGCAGAAGACCCCGAGGCGGAGAGAGAGAAGTTAGGGGAAGAGTATCGCGAACAGGTTGCCCACCCTTATGTCGCAGCTTCCCGGGGCTACATCGACGACATCATCGAGCCTCGGGAGACCCGACCTCGGCTGATAGAGGCGCTGGAGACCCTTCAGAACAAGCGGGACCGGAACCCGCCGAAGAAACACGGCAATATCCCGCTGTAGCGGACAGGCTGGGCGCCCAGGCGTGGTTCAGAGAAGTGCGATGACACACTACACCATCGTTTTCGACGGGGGAAGTCGCGGGAATCCCGGCCAGGGATACGGCAGCTACGCCCTGAGACGAAACGAGGACGGCAGACTGAGGAAGCGTCGCCTGCGTCTTGGCGACCAGGTGACTTCCAATCAAGCGGAGTACCAAACCCTCGTCGCCGCTCTGGAAGACCTCATCGACACCATACAGAAAGCCGGGCGCTCTCCCAGGGACTTCTCCGTGGAGATCAGAGGGGACAGTCGTCTGGTCATGCACCAACTGAACGGCTCCTGGAAGACCAAGAGCCTGAACTTGATGGAACTCCGCGACCGAGTCGAGGACCTGATGACGCAGATGGGCTCGGTCGAGCTCGTTTGGCAGCCGCGAAATGAGAGTGTGAGGATCCTCGGGCACTGAGACTGTGCTGCTGTTTGGACGGATCGCCACCCTCGGCTCTCAGCCAGGGCACGCGGTACCGAAAAGTCATCTCCACGGCCTGGGCTGCTCCATCCTCTCACATCTCCGAGAAGACGCGGATGAACTCCCCGGTGAACTTCACGGCCTGGAAGTAGTCCTCAACCCGTATGTTCTCGTTGGGGGCGTGGATCCTGGACTGGGCATGACCCACCCCCAGTCCCGACACCGCCGGAATGCCCAGCGCGGTGCTAAGGGGATACATGGGGCCGCTACCTGCCATGGAAGGATAGACCACCGGCTCCTGGCCATAAACAATCGTGGCTGCCTGGATGGCAGCGCGCGCTACCGGAGCATCAGGGGAGGACTTGGCCGGATGCTCCGCCGAAAAGCCAACGATCTCCACATCATCAAAACCCCGGCGATCGAGGTGTTTACGCAGCAACTCCAGGACCACTTCTGGCTCCAGATTGGGCACCAATCGGAAATCGAGCTTCACTCTGGCTTCGCTGGGCAAGACTGTCTTGGAGCCCTCTCCCGTGTAGCCCGCCACCATGCCGCAAATGGTGCAGGTTGGGGAGTAGAGCAGACTCCGCACGGCCTCGATGCCCTTCACGCCGCCCAGTAACTCGGGCAGCTCCAGATCCTCTTTCATTTCCTCATCATCGAAGGGGATCCTCTCCAGGAGCTCCATGTCCTCGTCTGGGGGTTCGGCCACGTATTCCATCAAGCCATCCATGGTGAGCCGGTCGTTCTCGTCCTTAAGAGTACCTAGGGCCCATACCAGCCTCCAGGCAGGATTGGGCACCAGGGGGGCCCAGGAAGAATGCATATCCCTCGAAGCCCCTCTCGCTCGCAGCTCTACGTATAGGATGCCCTTCAGGCCCAGATACAACTCGGGACGTCCTGACGTGTCGACCCTCCCGCCTTCCCACAGGCAACCGTCGGCGCCCAGCAGCAGTTCCTTGTTCTCGTCCACAAACTGGGCCAGGTGGGGACTGCCGATTTCCTCTTCTCCCTCGAACACGAACTTGATCTTCAGAGGCAGCCTGCCCATGGTTGCCTGGTAGCCTTCTATCGCCTGGAGCCGCGAAGCCAGGTCACCCTTGTTGTCTGCCACCCCCCTACAGTACAGGAAACCTTTGCGGATCTCGGGCGAGAAGGGCTGCGACTCCCATTGATCCAGAGGCTCCGGGGGCTGGACGTCGTAGTG
>CAYGQI010000017.1:7644-18260 GCA_964351925.1 uncultured Anaerolineales bacterium
GCGAAAACCCCTTCCGATACCGCCTGGGCTCTCGTCTTCTGTTCGCTTCTGAAATAGGTCATCACCACCACGAAGGCCAGGGGCATGAAGAACTGGAACACGACCCCGACCCACGGCAACTGATGGAGCCCTAGCCCAACCGCCATCCAACTGAGCACCACGATCACCACCCCTAGGGCCACGTTCTGACTGACGAGGGCCCAATCCATTCCTGACCTTGTCCGTTTGGGCTCCTTTGGCATCTTCTCGCTCCTCCTCATTGGCGGCCAGAACCGTTGGCCGGGTAGACGGGCTATGTTATGCTGTCACCTGAACCAGGGATTGAACTGTTTCTCGCGGCCAATGGTGGTCTCCGGGCCGTGACCGGTGTAGGCCACAGTGTCATCGGGCATGGTGAAGAGGCGCGCCTTGATGGTGTTCATCAACGTCTCCCAGCTTCCGCCGGGAAGATCCACTCGCCCAACACCCATGGCAAAGAGAGTGTCTCCGCAGAAGACAACTCCGTCACCTACGAGGGAGATGCCACCCAGGCTGTGTCCAGGCGTATGGATGACCTGCAGCCTCTCGTTGCCGAAGGCGATCTCGTCCCCTTGCGCCAGCAATACGTCAGCAGCAGGCCCGGGTGACGAGACGCCCAGCATGCGCGCGTAGTCCCCCTGGTCGGTAACCAGCCACTCCGCATCGTCCTGATGGATGGCTAATTGAGCACCCGTGCCCTCCTTGACCGGGCGATTCGCCGCGATGTGGTCGATGTGGCCGTGAGTGTTGACGATATACTTGATGGCGAGACCGAGCTCCTGCACACGATCAAGGATCAGGGGAGCATCTCCCCCGGGATCAATAACGATGGCCTCTTTGGTGTCATCGCAAGCCACCAGATAGCAGTTGCACTGCAACATCCCAACAACCAGTCTCTCAACCAGCATGTGCCCTTCCTTACTTTGACCGTATTCGCGCAATTCTATGCCCGCGCATATGCTTTGTCAAACCCCACCTGATCGGGGAAGGAGGTATGCAACTTGCGCCTATCAAAGCTCTTCGGAAACACACTCAGGGAGGTGCCTGCAGATGCTCAGGCGACGAGCCACCAACTCCTACTTAGGGCGGGCATGGTGCGCCAGGTGGCGACCGGCATCTACAGCTATCTACCTCTGGGCTGGAGGGTGTTGCGAAAGATCGAGGGCATCATCCGCGATGAGATGGACGCCATCGACGGGCAGGAGATGCGCATGCCATCTGTACAACCGGCCGAGCTGTGGCACGAAACTGGTCGGTATTTCGATGCGGGGGCAACGCTCGCTCACTTCCGTGACAGATCCAATCGAGAGCTGGTGCTGGGCATAACCCATGAGGAAGTGGTTACGGATCTGGCCCGCCGCGAGATCCACTCCTACCGTCAACTACCCTTCATGGTCTATCAGATACAGACCAAGTTCCGTGACGAGCCTCGCTCTAGAGGCGGCTTGATTCGGGCGCGCGAGTTCACCATGAAAGATGGCTACAGCTTCCACGCGGATCAGGCCGACCTCGATGCCTACTACCCTAAAGTGTACCAGGCCTACGAGAGCATATTCCGCCGCTGCGGGGTGGAGTTTCTGGCAGTCGAAGCGGATCCAGGCCTCATGGGAGGAGGCTCCTCCCATGAGTTCATGGCTCTCAACGAGGCGGGCGAAGATAGCTTGATCATCTGTGACGGCTGCGACTATGCCGCCAATGCCGAGAGTGCGGTAGCCAGACAACAAGAGAAATCGGGAGAACCAGAGCGTCCCTTGGAGCAGGTCGCCACTCCGGGAACGACTACCATCGACGACTTGGCCAGCTACCTGGGAGTGGCGACGCGGCAGACGCTTAAGGCCATCTTCTACATGGCGAACGAAGAGCTCATCTTCGTGGTCATTCGCGGGGACAGGGAAGTGAACGAAGCCAAGCTGGCTCGCCTCCTGAAGGTAGCCGAGTTGAGGATAGCCGAACAGGAAGAAGTCGAGAAAGCGGGCATCGTCGCTGGCTATGCCTCTCCCATCGGCCAGGTCGGCAGAGTCAGGATCGTGGCCGACCAGTCCATCAACTGGGGCAGCAACTTCGTGGCCGGAGCCAACAGAGCAGGATACCACCTGTGTAACGTCAATTACCCCCGCGATTTCCAGTCTGACCTGCTGGGGGACATAGCCAGCGTGAGAGAGGGTGACCGGTGCGCGCGCTGCGGCGGCAGGCTTCGAATGGGAACAGGCATCGAACTGGGCCACATCTTCAAACTCGGCACCAGGTACAGCGAACTGATGGGAGCCACGTTCTTGGACAGCGAGGGCCAGAAGCGGCCACTGGTGATGGGCTGCTACGGCATCGGTACTGGGCGGCTCATGGCTGCCGTAGTTGAGCAATGTCACGACGAGCGTGGCATCGTGTGGCCACCGGCCATCGCGCCTTACGATGTGCATCTGATCGCTGTGGGAGCGGAGGCGGAGATCGCAGACACCGCAGAGTCGCTCTATCACAAGCTGCATCGTCAGCACTGTCAGATCCTTTACGACGATAGAGATGAGAGAGCAGGCGTCAAGTTCAACGACGCCGACCTCATCGGCATACCACTGCGGCTGACCGTGGGTTCTCGCAGCTTGAAAGCGGACGGCGTGGAGATCAAGCGTCGCACCGCCGCAGAAAGCGAGGTCGTTCCCCTCCAAGAGATAGAGAGGAGAGTGCGGCAACTGCTAGTACCCGTAGCTGAGTAGCTGGCTGTCATCGGGCAGCCGACAACCCACTCAGCCGTGTCGTCGCAGTAAGCTGCCCAAGCGGTGTTGGCCCTTGGCATGGCACCGCAGGGGCGCCGTGATTACTCGCCCAGTCACCGGCGGTTTCCGCCCGAATCGCCGAACTTGGCCCTTGCGGAAATCGGTGAAACATGGTATAATAGCAGACGAGTAGTCACTCCCCGAAAAGTGGGCATGCCCCACTTTTCTTATTGTGAATACCAGAGGGGGTTCTCAGTCTCCCCAACGATGGCGGCGTTGCCGCGTCAAGGGCAGGGAGCCAAGGACCAAAGGACCGATGGAAGATGAAGACCGATTTCATCAGAGCGATTAACCAAGTCTGTGCAGAGCGCGGGCTGACCGTCGAGGTCGTGTTGGAAGCCCTCGAGCAAGCCTTGGTCTCTGCATACAACCGCGACATCGGACCCTACCAGCACCTGGATGCCAAGATCGACCCCTCCACCGGCGAAGTCAAGATGTTCACCGGTAGGGAGGTTGTCGAGACGGTCGAGGACCCCGAGAGTCAGGTAACTCCCGAGGAGGCGAGACAGATCAGACCGGGTGCGGAGCTAGGAGAGATCCTATACGCGGAGACGACCCCTCCCGATTTTGGCAGGATTGCGGCGCAGACAGCCAAGCAAGTCATCCTCCAACGCATCAGAGAAGCTGAGCGCGACGCGCTCTATGAATCCTTCGTAGGGCGGGAGGGCGAGATAGTGGGCGGCACGGTGCACAGCGTGGACGCGAGAGGAGTCGCCGTCAACCTGGGTCGCATCGAGGCGCTCGTTCCCCGCAGCCAGCAGGTGGCAAACGAACGCTACTATGCGAGACAGAAGCTCCGGGTTCTCGTGCTGGAGGTGAACAAGACCAGTCGTGGACCCGAGATCATAGCCTCCCGCAGCCACCCCGACGTGTTGCGCCGTCTGCTGGAGGTGGAGGTGCCGGAGATCTACAACGGCCTTGTGGAGATCAAAGCTATTGCGCGCGAAGCCGGTTCTCGGGCGAAGGTAGCCGTGGCTGCCTTGCAGCGAGGCATTGATCCCGTCGGAGCCTGTGTGGGAATGAGGGGTGTCAGAATTCAGAGCATCGTTAGTGAACTGAATGGCGAGAAGATCGACGTGATAGGATGGAGCCATGATCCTAGGGAATTCGTAGGGAAGTCCCTGAGCCCCGCTCGCCCCCTCGGTGTGGAACTGTCTGAGGACAGTGAGATGGGCAGAACAGCGACAGTGATCGTGCCCGACAACGAATTGTCGCTGGCCATCGGCCGTGAAGGGCAGAATGCTCGTCTCGCAGCCAAGCTGACGGGATGGCGAATAGACATCATCAGCGCTACGGAGGCGGCTGAGCTGGCTGTGCGCCGAGCCGAACGAGAAGCAACGCGTGCTGCTGCCAGGGCCCAGATTTCCGAAGACATGCCGCTGGAGAGGCTCGGGCTGCCAAAGCGCATTCTGAATGCCCTTGACAGTGCGGGCATTGCCCAGCTGGGTCACTTGTTGGACGCCATGGATGAGGGAGAAGAGGCGCTACTGAAGTTGAAAGGCTTCGGAGACAAGTCGCTTCAAGAGACGAAGCAAGCCCTCAAAGAGCGAGAAGTACTGGCCATTCTCGGTAGGGAGTTGAAGCCGAAGTTGGCAGAAGTGGAACCCGAGCCGGAAAAAGCCCTGGAGGAGACCGGACTGCCTGAGGCAGAAGCACTCGTGGCCGATCAGAAGGCAGAAGAGGTCCAGGTGGAACCCGCTGAGGAAGTGCCCGGCCCCTTGTCAGTCCCTGAGGAGGCGGAGGTATCGCCCCCCAGGGAGAAGATCCTCCAAGAACCAGAACCCGTCGTGGCTGACGCGCAACCACCAGAGACACAGGAAGAGGCGATCGTAGAGTCCGCCGAGCCTGAACAAGACCGTGAGCCAGAGCTTGACCTCGTCCTCGGGGACAAACAGGCTGCCAAGAAGAAACGGCCCGCTAGACAGTTGGTCTATGACGAGAGCCTCGGCGAGGTCGTGGCCAAGAAAGTCAGGAAACCCGGGCGCAGCCGCGAAGCGTGGGAAGAGGAGACTGGGGACTGGACGAGCCCAGACCAAGAGACTCTGGAAGAGGGAACCCCCAAGGAAGAAGATGGCTCGGAAGAGTAGTCAGGTGAGCCGCAAGCACGTACCGCTGCGCACTTGCATCGCGTGCCGGAAAGTCAGGGCTTCCAGAGAACTGACCAGAATCGTGCGCCTGCCCAGCGGCGGGGTGGAGATAGATGAGACGCACAAGAAGTCTGGGCGAGGAGCCTATCTGTGTCGCAGCAGAGCATGTTGGGAAACCGCTCTTGGCAGGAAGCTTCTGGAACACGGCCTGAAGACCGAGATTGCGAACGAGGAACTCAGCTACCTGTGGCAGCATTGTTGTTCGCTGCCCGTCGAGTCTGCCCATGAGGCCAGCGCTCGAGTTGCACCGTGACAAAGCTGCCGTATTCACGCTTTGGCTGTCATTGGTGGAATGTGTGGTCTTCTTGATCTGCGAATGAGTCCACGGAGAGAGGAGTCGTGAGCAGCCGCGAAGTGCCTATTGGATCGAACACGGGAGAGATGAAGGTGAGTCGCTAGATTAGGGCGCCGAACTCTGGACTTTCCCCACACAAAACCTCATCCTTCCCCTCTACGGTCCATCGTACGGACCGCTGCCAGCCCAATAACCCCACTGAATAGAATACGGGCACAACCGCATTGGACACAGCGTGGCTTCGCGCGAGCCTCACCGCGTCCAGCAGGCACACCGGGGGCCCAGCGAAGCTGTGAGAAGGGAGACGCAACATGGCAGAGAAGAATAAGGTGGTCAGCATACCAGATCAACTCTCCGTCAGGGAGCTTGCCGAAATACTGGAGGTCAGTCCCATCGAGGTGATGAAGCTCCTGATAAGCAGCGGGATCATGGCCAACATCAACCAGACCGTAGACTATGACACCGCTGCCGTCGTGGCCACCGATCTGGGTTTCGAAATACAGCAAGAACTCCCTCCAGAAGTCGAGGAAGCTCCCGCGCCGCCGGAAGCGCCTGCCATCCCCGAAGAGGTGCCCTTGAGAGAAATGTATGCGCAAGAGGCACCGGAAGATCTCAAGCCTAGGCCCCCTGTGGTCACCGTCATGGGGCACGTGAACCACGGCAAGACTTCTCTATTGGACTACATCCGCCATACTAACGTAGTAGCCGGGGAAGCAGGTGGGATCACCCAGCATACTGGCGCATATCAGATCGAACACGCCGGCAAGAAGATCACATTTATCGATACGCCCGGCCACGAGGCTTTTACGGCGATGCGTGCCCGCGGTGCCCAAGTGACGGATATTGCAGTCCTCGTAGTAGCGGCTGATGATGGCGTTATGCCTCAGACTAAGGAGGCCATTGACCATGCTCGCGCTGCCAATGTGCCCATAGTAGTGGCTATCAACAAGATCGACAAGGCAAACGCCAATCCCGATGGCGCCAAGAAACAACTGACAGAGGTAGGGCTCACCGTGGAGGACTGGGGAGGTCACACTATTGCCGTGCCCGTGTCAGCCAAGGACGGCACCGGGGTAGAGACTCTGCTGGAGATGATCCTCCTGGTGGCGGAGATGTCCAGCATCAGAGCCAATCCCGACCGCCCAGCCGTCGGCACGGTGATCGAAGCCAAGCTCGACAGAAGCAAGGGCCCATCCGCAACCCTCCTGGTTCAAAACGGCACGCTTCGCGTCGCTGATGATCTCGTCATCGGGGAGATCTACGGCCGGATCCGTGCCATGTTCGATGATGCAGGGAAGCGAATCAAGGCTGCACCGCCTTCCTTTCCGGTCGTTGTGTTGGGGCTTTCCCGTGTGCCGCACGCAGGCGACGTCTTCCGGGTGGTCCGAGACGAGAGAACCGCACGTGCGCTGGCAGCGGAGAAATCTGAAGAGAGGCTGTCGCGGGAACAGGCCCCCGCAAGGGCTCTCAGCCTGGAAGACATGTACGCTCAAATGCGGGCCGGCGCGGTGAAGGAACTGAACATCATCCTCAAGGCGGACGTGCATGGCGCCTTGGAGCCCGTTGTCAACTCCCTCGACAAGCTGGGAACCGAAGACCTCAAAGTAAAGATCATCCATGAAGGTATTGGCAACATCAATGAATCAGATATCAGCTTGGCCATCGCCTCGCGGGCCGTCGTCATCGGATTCAACGTCCAGGCCGAACCAGCAGCGCTCACCATGGCAGAAGCCGAGGGCGTACAGGTCCGCAGATACCGGGTGATCTACAAGCTCATCGAGGATATTGACAACGCGTTGAAGGGCCTCCTCGAACCGGTTTACGAAGAGGTCATCATCGGCCACGCTGAGGTCAGGGCTACTTTCAGAGCCGCCAGGCTGGGCCGTGTGGCTGGTGTCTATGTGGAAGACGGAAGTGTGCAAAGGGATGCCCGCGTGCGTGTCCTCAGGAACAGAGAAGAGCTACACGACGGAGGCCTCGGCTCCCTGAAGCGCTTCACCGAAGATGTCGAGGAGGTGGCGGCAGGTCTCGAATGCGGCGTCGGTGTGGAGAACTTCAACGAGTTCGAGGAAGGTGACATCTTGGAGTTCTACAGGACAGAGCGAGTTTCCTGAGCCAGCCGCTGTCCCGGCGAGCGCCAGTTCTCTCTCAGACGAGGGTGAAGGAGAATGCCTACTCGCAGACAGAGAAGGGTGAATGCACTAATACGGGAAGCCCTCAGCGAGCTGCTCCTGAGAGAGGTCGCGGACCCGAGAGTCGATTTCGCCACGGTCACCGACGTCGAAACCACCAGTGACCTGCGGACGGCCCACGCCTATGTGACGTTCCTCGGCGATCCCGAGGAACAGCAAGAGGGCCTGCGCGCCCTGCAGAACGCCACGGGTTACCTGCGCCGTCAACTTGGGCAGAAAGTGTATCTGAGATTCCTGCCCGAGCTAGTATTCCACCTGGACTCGTCAACCGAGAGGAGTCTTCGGATAGAGAGAATCCTACAAGATCTAGAGAGCTCTCAGGATCGGGGGGAAGAATGACCGGTCGAGCAGAGTCGCTACTCGAGCGTGCCGACAAGGCATTCCTCATAGCCCACACCGATCCCGACGGAGACACCGTCGGATCCACCCTTGCCCTGGCGTATGCCCTGAGGAAGATGGGCAAGGAGTGCACTCTCGCCTGCTCTGATCCGGTACCTGATCTCCTCTTCTTCCTTCCCGGCGTTGAAGAGTTCGGCACCCCCCAGGTTACCGATCACGACCTGATCGTCACCGTGGACGCGAGCGATCCAGGCCGGCTAGGTCAGACCTACAAACACGTGCTGGGCATGGATCTGCCCATACTGAACATCGATCACCACATCACCAACACGGGCTTCGGCACCGTCAACTTGGTGAGGAGCGACGCAGCAGCCACGGCGGAGATCATCTTCGACCTTCTGATAGCCTGGAAGGTCGAAGTGGATCAACTCCTCGCGACCTACTTGCTGACCGGCATAGTGACGGACACGCGTTCCTTCAGCACGTCTAACACGACTCCTCGGTCCCTGGAGGTCTCGTCGGAGTTAGTGGCGTCTGGCGCATCTCTCATCGACATAAACGAGCACTACTACAGGAGTAAAGGAGTGGAGACTCTGCGCCTGTGGGGCCAGATGCTGAATCGAATGCAGCTGGATGGTCACCTCGTCTGGTCTGTCAATACCCTGGAGATGCGGGAGGACTGTCGCGCCGACTCCGACGACGGAGATGGCATAGTCAACCTTCTGGCCTCCGTCCGCGAGGCTGTAGCCGCTATCGTCTTCAAAGAGAACGAAGGTGGTCAGATCGAGGTCAGCATCAGATCCCGGCCTGGCGTGGACATTTCCTCTGTCGCCGTACACTTTGGAGGAGGGGGACACCCGCAAGCGGCGGGAGCCGTGGTGAATGGCACTCTTGAACAAGTAGTACCCAGTGTCCTCTCCAAGGCGAGAGAGGTCGTGGCTACTGGCGCCTGAGAGGATACGGCAGCTGGCACATGGGGATGGAGCGGGCTGGCAGCATTAGGGAACCATGCTTGGTTTGTGCGGGCGGATCGGTTCCGCCGAGATTGAGAGGTGAGACACGAGCTCGAGGTGCGCCCGCTGGTATCCTGAATGTCAACAAGCCATCGGGCCCCACATCGCACGACATCGTGGACAGGATCCGTAGAGCCTCCAGAGTGAGACGAGTGGGCCATGCAGGGACCCTGGATCCGGCCGCCTCGGGGGTCTTGATAGTCTGTTTGGGGCAAGCCACGCGGGTCATCGAGTACTTGATGAACAGCAAGAAACGCTACCATGCCAGGATACGGTTGGGCGTTGTCACAGAGACAGGAGATGCCCAGGGCAAAGTGGTCCGCAGTATCCCAGAGATTAACACGACCCGTGCGGAAGTTGAAGAAGCTCTCACCCGCTTCCGGGGCCCGGTGCAGCAGGTACCACCGATGTACTCAGCCCTGAAGCACGAGGGAAGGGCCCTATACGAGCTAGCTCGCCGCGGCATCGCGGTTGAGCGAACCCCAAGGGTCGTGGAGATCTACGATCTGAGACTGACCAAATGGACGCCGCCGACGTTCCAGCTCTTCGTCGAATGCTCGAGGGGCACGTATGTCCGCGTCCTGGCCGCCGATGTGGGGGAAGCCTTGGGGACCGGCGGGCACCTGGAGCAACTGGTCCGTGTAGCCTGCGGTGCGTACGCACTCGAAGACGCTGTCTCTCTCGATCGTGCGGAGCAGACTCTCTCCGGCGGTGACTGGTCCCAGATCTTGCACCCCCTCGATGAGCCCCTGCTTGACTTCGACGCATTCATTGTGGACCAAGAAGCGGAGATCAAGATCCGGCACGGACGGCAGGTTGACGGACCGGACCCGTTGAATGGTCTCTTCTCCCGCGCCTACACCACCACCAGCCAGTTCGTGGGGCTGCTGCAATACCGTCGGGAACTCAATGCCTGGCAACCGAGAAAGGTGTTCAACTTGCATGAAGCTGATACGTAGTCTGGCCGAGGGCGCGTTTGGAGAACCCTCCAACTTAAGCATTGGTGTCTTTGATGGCGTTCATCTGGGTCATCGCTATCTGCTAGGCAAAGTGATAGAAAGCGCCCGGGCTTCCGGCCATCTGAGTGGGGTGGTGACTTTTGACCGACACCCCGAAGAGTTGCTGGCTCCCCACAAGGACATGCGCTATTTGACCACACTGGCGGAGAAACTGCAGTTGCTGAGCGAACTTGGCCCTGATTTCGTGGTGGCGCTCCCCTTCACTTCTCAACTGGCCGAGACACCCGCTCGCGATTTCGTCCTGGCTCTGTTGGAACACCTGCAAATGAGGGAACTGTGGATCGGCCCCGACTTTGCCCTTGGGCGGGGGAGAGAAGGCGACGGAGACTATCTGGACGGCTTGGGGCAAGAGCTCGGGTTCCAAACCCACCGTCCTCAGCCGTTCAGCCAGTCCGGCACCGTGGTCAGCAGCAGCTCCATTCGCGCCTTGATCCGCGAGGGACGGATCGTTGACGCTGCGCAGCTGCTGGGACGGTATCCCGCCGTCAGCGGGACGGTGGTACGTGGTGCTCGCCGTGGTCACGGGCTTGGCTTCCCCACAGCGAACCTGGCCCTGGACGAGAGACTGATCACGCCGCCCCACGGGGTATACGCGGCGCGAGTCTTGTGGGAGGACGCCAACCACGCAGGTGTAGTCAACATAGGGAAGCGCCCCACCTTCGAACAAGAGGGGCAGACTATTGTGGAAGCCCACATCCTGGATTTCACGGGGGACCTCTACGGCAAGAACGTGAGGGTGGAGTTTGTGGAGTTGCTGCGACCCGAGCAGCGCTTCGAGAGTGCGTCTGCACTCATCGCGCAGATGGAGACTGATGTGGCAGACAC
>CAYGQI010000017.1:18360-20156 GCA_964351925.1 uncultured Anaerolineales bacterium
CGCACCTGTATGAAGTTCCCCAGACCCACAGAGAGGATATGCGGGTGCCAGCGCGCGTCTATGCGGATGAGCAGCTCCTGGAGGCCGCCCTGAGTGACCGCTCCATCGAGCAACTCGTCAACACCACCACGCTGCCCGGCGTGGTGAAGTACACACTGGCCATGCCTGACATCCATCAGGGATACGGTTTCCCCATCGGGGGTGTGGCGGCGACAGAACCGCCAGAGGGCGTTATCTCGCCCGGAGGGATCGGCTACGACATAAACTGCGGCGTCCGTGTCCTGGCCTCAGACATCGAGCGAGAGGCACTGCAGCCCCACGTAGAGGGCCTGATCCAGGCCATGTACAGTCTCGTTCCAACCGGATTGGGAAAGGGCGGCATCAAGATCTCGCGGGGGGACTTGGACAGAGTCCTGGAGCGAGGCGCTGCCTGGGCCGTAGCCAAAGGCTACGGAACGAGAGAGGACCTTGAACGCACGGAGGAAGAGGGCTGCCTGGCGGGCGCTGATGCCTCCAAGGTCAGTCAGAAGGCCAAGGATCGCGGCTTTCGGCAATTAGGTTCACTGGGATCAGGCAACCACTTCCTGGAGATCGACGAGATCGAAGAGCTTTATGACGAAGAAGTCGCTCGAGTGTTCGGGCTCAGCGAGGGCTGCATCGCCCTCCAGATTCACTGTGGATCCCGCGGTCTTGGCCATCAGGTCTGCACCGACTACGTTGGGCTGCTACAAAGGGCCGTCAGGAAGTACGGGATAGAGCTTCCAGATCGAGAACTCGTGTGCGCCCCTTTCGGTTCGGAGGAGGGGCAGGACTACTTCGCTGCCATGGCAGCTTCGGCCAACTTCGCGTGGACGAATCGACACATCATATCTCACTGGGTGCGCCGCGCCTTTGAGGAGGCGCTGGCGGGCAAGCTGCGCTACCGGGGACTGACCCAGGTGTATGACGTGGCTCACAACATTGGCAAGGTGGAGCGATACACCATAGATGGCAGGCAGGCCAAGCTCGTGGTCCATCGCAAGGGTGCCACCCGAGCCTTCGGACCGAGATCGAAAGAACTGCCACGAGTCTATCAGGGCGTCGGTCAGCCGGTCCTGATCCCGGGCAGCATGGGCACCGCCTCCTACATTCTCGTCGCTACTGACAAGGCGCTCGACCTCACCTTTGGCTCCTGCTGTCACGGAGCAGGTCGGGTCCTGAGCCGCACGCAGGCCAAGAAGCAGATCTGGGGCGAGGACCTGGTGCGCGAAATGCGAGGAAAGGGCATCGCCATACAGACTGGCAGCATGTCCAGCCTGGCCGAGGAGGCCCCAGCCGCCTACAAGGACGTTGAACGGGTGGTAGACGTGGTCACCAGCGCCGGCCTGGCCAGCAAAGTGGCCAGGTTGGTCCCCATCGGGGTGATCAAGGGATAGTCACACCAGCGACCATTGGAGCGGGCTATAGAACTGGCGTGTGGGCGGGCTTCCAGCTCACCCCTCTTACTCTCCGGCCAGACCTAGTTCGGAAGCGATTCCCTTCATGGCGTCGAGCACAGTCTCGAGGTGCGCTCCCAGCTCCACCCCGAGCGCAGCCGCGGCCTGTTCCATCTGCTGCCGGTCCACTGCCGCGGCGAAGGCCTTGTCTTTCCATTTCTTGCGCACGGACTTGAGGCTGACGTCCAAAATGCTCTTGCTGGGACGCACCAGGGCCACTGCCACCAGGAAGCCCGTCAAGTCATCCACCGCGCAGAGCGTCTTCTCCATCGAGGTCTCTGGCGCCACACCAGTGTACTCACTGGCGTGAGACAGCATCGC
>CAYGQI010000018.1:0-10686 GCA_964351925.1 uncultured Anaerolineales bacterium
GTCCCGTGTGGCAGCGCGTCTGGTTCTGCTCCCACAACTATGCTCTCAACCACCCTCCGGACTGGAAAGGGGACGTATGGAGCGTGCAGGGCTTCCTATTCTTCGCCGATGTGTTCCGGAGACGCTTGGGCATTGTCCCGCCCATCATCTGCGGGGAGGGCGGCTGGCTGTATGGCGCTTCCGACGATCCTCGCTTTCCACGGGTGGTGGGAGAGATCCACGCCAAGTATACGAGACACGTCTACAAGTGGTTCCGGAGGCGCAAGCTGACTGGGGGGGCACCATTGCCAGCTTACCTATTGGCGGTCTGTCCCTGGATACTCAGCGGGCCGCATGATGAGGCATGGTATGGCTATACCACCAAGGAGCTAACCATCCAGGAGGTTAAGAGCATACCCGAGTTTACACGATTCTGGAATGCCTCAACAGAGTGCGGCGAGGAGGACTAAATGCGGGGCCGGAGCATTCGAGAGCGAGTCAAAGATCTAATCCCCATGCGTGCGGGTGGTCTTGGAGTTGATGGGTCTTACCCTGAGGTCGGCTACGAGGGACTGGATACAGACAGGGACCCGCTACGGAGAAGGCGCGAACCGCCGTCTGCGCACGAGATCAACCCGTTCATAGACGAAATAGAGGAGATGATCTGTTCTGCTTCCAAGGTGCCGCTCACGTCCAAGGCCCTGGTGGACCAGGAGCAGTGCCTGGCCACGCTGGACGTGCTGAGAGCCAGCTGGCCGCTCGAGGTGCTGGAAGCTCAAAGGGTTCTGGCGAAAGAGGGAGAGGTACTTGAACGCGCAGAGGTGGAGGCGGAGGAGATCAAGCGGCGCGCCGAGAGGCAAGCGGGCCTCATTCTGGATCAGAGCCAACTGGTAAAGGTTGCAGAGGTTCGGGCTCAGGAAGTGATCGAATCCGCGCAGCAAGAGGCAGCCCGGATCAGGGAGCGGGCACAGCAGGACGCGCGTGATATATACGAGGGTCTCCAGCACGAGCTTGATTTGCTGATGCGCGACATCAGGGATCTGGTGGCCGCTCGACTCAAGAGGCTGAGGGGCTGATCGCACATGGGAGACTGGCGGATGTTGTTCGGCACCTACAGGAGCGTGCCGCTGAGCGAGGAGGGTCTGGTGCTACCTCCCGCTCTGCGCGACGGTCTCGGGCAAGGATACGTGATCACCAGAGGGCTTGATGGATGCGTGTCGGTTTTTCCTCTCCCCGCGTGGGAGGCGTTGCTGGAGCGCGTTGACCATGGTACCTCCTTCCTCAAGGCAGCGGCTCGGATCTTTCAACGGCACCTCTTCGGAGGGGCCTCTGTGGAAACACTGGGACCTGATGGGATGGTTCATGTTCCGGACCACTTGCGCCGGCATGCGGAGCTAGACGAGGAAGTGGTGCTGGTCGGCGTAGGGAATCGAGTGGAGGTCTGGAATCCGCAGCGGTGGAGCCACGAAGAGTACAGAATGATCGAGAGATCAACGCGCAGCTCCGAGGAGCTGAGTGAACTGGGCGCTTGATGGGCGAGGGTTCTTGGATCGCGGAGGGTGAGCGGGTATGCGAAGGACACTGACAGCTCTGGTGCTGTTCTCAGCCACGTTGTTCATGCTGCAAAGCATTCCTCAGAAGAAAGCCACTGTTGTGCGGAGGACGGAGGCCCAGCAGCAGACGATGGAGCAATGGGTGCAGACTACAGTGGGCGACTTCGAGGGAGGGGAGCTCGACTGCCTGGTTCTCGGAGCAGCCGACGGCGGGGAGATAGGTTTGGCCGAGGAGCAATCAGGGCTGTACTGCGCCGAGGGCCTATTCACTTCTGAGGTCCACGAGATGTCGGTCGTGTTCAATGTCCTGGGGTCGGCCTGGGCGGTGGAGAAGCCCATGGGCACTAGTTCCCAGCTTGAACTCCGTGTCAGCAGTGAGGGGCGGGAGTGGAGCGCCTGGATGGTTGTCCCTCAGGACGAGGATGATACAGGGGATGATCCGCTGGTCCACGGGAATCTCCTCGAGGTTAGACCATCTCGATACGTTCAGTACCGGCTCACACTGGGTACTTTCGACCTCGCTCTCTCTCCAGTGGTGCGAGAAGTAGTCATCACGGCCATGGACACAACGAGAGGTCCTAGCGTAAGTGAAGCACGGGCGATGATCATTCCTCAGGAGTCTACCTCGGGGGTTCCTCAGCCGCGCATCATCTCGCGGAAGGGTTGGGGGGCGAACGAATCCTGGGCGACGCGGGAACCCGTGTACGAGAAGCCGACACACTTCGTCATCCACCACACGGTGACTTCCAACAACCCTCAGGACCCGGCGTATATCGTGCGTGCTATCTACCAGTACCATGCAATCTCCAAGGGATGGGGAGACATCGGCTACAACTTCCTGATCGACCGTCAGGGCAACATCTACGAGGGTCGAAATGGCGGCGATGGCGTGGTGGGCATCCACGCTGGAGACTACAACTATGGGAGCATCGGGATCGCCCTTCTGGGTGACTACAGGACTGTGGACATGACGCCTGCCATGAAGGAAGCCCTTGTCTCATTGATGGCTTGGGAAGCTGATCGCTTTGGCATCAACCCGGTGAAGTCATCTTACTTCGTGTATCGTGGGTTCCCAAACGTGGTGGGGCATCGCGATCTGTGGACCACCATCTGTCCGGGCGACAGAGTGTACGGAGCGCTACCTGAACTTCGTCAGTTGGTCTGGCAGCGGCTACTTGCGCATGACCCGCGGGTGGTGGTCGGCAACCCGGAGGCTGGCGACGCGGTGTCTGGGGAGGTGCAGATTCGGGTCTCCAGTCCGAGCCCTACTACGTCCCGTATTCGCCTGCTTGTAGATGGGACGTTGAAGGCAGAGGGCGAATCGTCGCTGACCTGGGTGTGGAACACCAGACAGGTCAGCGAGGGGCGTCACCGCATAGAGGCGGTGTCCGTCAGCGTGGAAGGTCGCAAAGCGCGCGTCGCCCGAGAGGTGGTCGTCGACAACACGCCGCCGGTTGGCTCGATCTTCTTGCTCGATGGATCAGCGTACACCTCCCAACTGACTGTGACTGTCAGCTTGAGCGCGGACGACGTCGGCTCGGGGTTAGCTGCCATGCAGTTCACTCAGAACAACGCCAGTGAGTTCAGTCCCGTGGAGGAGTTCACCGCCTCGCGCGACCTGGTGCTGGGAGAAGGCGATGGGCAGAAGGTGGTGGGAGTCAGATTCCTGGACAGGGCAGGCAACCCATCGCCCACCTATACGGCCGCTGTCATCCTAGACACGGATCCTCCGAGGGATTGGAGCCGTGTGGACACGGGTGATGAACACAAAGTGATGGTGGGCGTCGTTGATCTTGGCAGCGGGCTGGACCCCTCCAGTGCTCGGTTCTCCATCTCAGCCGACGGCGGATTCGTCTGGGGGGCGTGGGAACCGGCGGATTGCGACGTGAGCGGAGCATCTGAATCCTTGGGGTCCTGCTATCTGCTGGCCGAGGTGCCAGAGGGAGCGGTACGGTTCAAGATCGCAGACCGGGCAGGAAACGAGGCGTACAGCCCGGCTTATGGAGAAATAGTAGCTCCTCCCACACCGGAGAGTACTCCAGAGAGCAGCCCGCAGCCGGTGCCGCAGCCGACGGCTACCACGGGCGGTCAGGTGCCTCCGGCGGAGCTACCGGACCTTGTTGTGGGTAGTGTTGTCGTCACGCCACAGGGAGGACTGGGGGCTACCCCGGTGACGGTTACTGTCACCATACGGAACGACGGTGTAGCTGATGTCGCCGATGGATTCTGGGTGGAGTTCTTCGTCGACCCGCGGACCGCACCCACCATCAATTCTGTCGTGGGCCCAGAAGGCCATGGTGTCCTGTGGTACGTTCCGAGCCTGGCTGCGGGGGAGTCAAGGACTCTGTCGCTGGAGGGAGCGGACGCTCGCTACACGAGCTTCGACGGGCGCCTCAGTGCGGGGAATCACAATCTCTACGTCTATGTGGATGCGTACCACACGGAGGGCGAGGTGGGACTGGTGGTGGAATCCGACGAGAGCAACAACTTGATGGGTCCGCTCGTGGTCGAAGTCGGCGAGCCATCCGACGGGGGTGCCTCCGGCCCGGCGGAGTTCATCCGGCTCCTGATTGGGCGTCTGGAGGAGTTGCTGAGGGTGCTGAGGGAGCAAGTCTGATGGGAGCATCTCAGGCAAGATTGGAAACTGATGGAGTTGTTCATTGTGTTTCACGGGAGGATGGAATGGCTGCAGGACAGTACCAGCCTTTGATCAAGGTCATTGGAGTGGGAGGCGGGGGAAGCAATGCCATCGACCGCATGATCCACGTGGGTATTCCCGGGGTGCAGTTCATGGCGGCGAACACCGACGCGCAGGCCTTGTCGCTCTCCGAAGCCCGGCACAAGGTGCAACTCGGCCCGCACATCACCGGCGGCCTGGGCGCGGGAGGTGACCCTGCGATCGGGGCCAAGGCAGCACGGGAGAGCTCGGAACTGCTCTGTGAGGCTCTGAGGGGGGCGGAGATCCTCTTCATAGCGTTAGGTCTAGGGGGCGGCACCGGAACCGGAGCGGCTCCGGTGATCGCGGAATTGGCACGTCAGATGGGAGCCCTGGCCATAGCGGTTGCCACTCTCCCCTTTGGATTCGAAGGACAGAAACGCAAGGACACGGCTCGTGAGGGCTTGCGGGCTCTGGCAGCCACGGCGGACACGCTGGTCGCCATCTCCAACGACCGCTTGCTGGAGTTCATCGAAGAGCAGACCTCCCTTGACATCGCATTTCGCATCGCGGATGACGTGCTCCGACAGGGGATCCAGGGCGTAGCCGAACTGATCACTAGCACGGGTGTGATCAACCTGAATCTGATGCACGTCAGGAAGATGCTGCACAAGGCTGGTCCCGCGCTGATGTCCATCGGTCAGGCCAGAGGTGAGAATCGCGCCATCGAAGCAGCGCAACTGGCCATTGCCAGTCCTCTTACGCAGCTATCCTCGATCGCTGGGGCATCGGCCATACTGGTCAACATAACCGGAGGCGAGGACCTCTCACTGGACGAGGTCCAGGAGGCGGTAAGCACGGTAGCTGGCGTGGCCAGCCCCGACGCTGACGTCTTCTTCGGAGCTACGGTGGACCCCAACATGGCACAACGGCTTCAGGTGATGCTCATTGCTGTGGGGATGAACGGACGAGCGTCAATCACGGTGTCGGACCCTGCCGTTTCTGATAAGGCACCGCGTCATGGGCCGGCAGGCAGCATGCGCGCGGGGCAGGCAGCTGCGCTCGACTTGCTGGAATCGCAACAGTCGATGGATCTCTACGACTTGGACGTGCCTACTTTCTTGCGACGCCGGAGACTGGCCAGGATCGGGGAGGACACAGCATGACGGGGCCGACCAAGGAATCCAAGGACAA
Source organism: uncultured Anaerolineales bacterium (assembly GCA_964351925.1). Lineage (GTDB taxonomy): Bacteria > Chloroflexota > Anaerolineae > UBA7937 > B3-Chlor > JAUVXJ01. The sequence goes on from CAYGQI010000018.1 coordinate 5,383, forward strand.
AGTCCAGAAGTACATCGAGGCTCACTTCCCAGATATGGCCCCGGTGAGGCCCAGGGTGACGACCAGCAATCATGGGGGCAAGAGGACACATCGCTTCACGTATCGGAAGGCGCTGCGCTCAGCAGACGAGGGGACGTTCCAGCAGGTCGTCCATTTGACCACCGACGAAGGTGGCAAGGTACTGAAGGTATCGGTTTCCAGGTAGGTTTCGAGGCGAGGGTTGTAGATGAGCAACGCGCGAGGTCCACTAGGTCTGGGAGTACGGGGTACCAGGCATTGCGCCACCCTGCTGGTCTTGCTGATCGGACTGGCAGTGGCGTCTCCAAGAGCGACGTCCGTCTTTGGAGCGCCGACGGCCACTGAGCCAACGACTTACGTGGTGGCCTGGGGCGATACACTCAGCGGGATCGCCGGGCGGTATGGCACCACTGTCTCGGCCATAATGCAGGCCAACTTGGTGAACAACCCCAATCTGATCTATGTGGGACAACGGCTTGCCATACCCAATAGCAGCCCTCCGGCAACAACTGAATCTGGCGTATATGTGGTGCAAAGTGGGGATACGTTGTCGGGCATTGCGCTGCGCCATCAGACCACGGTGCAGCAGTTGGTGCAGATGAACGGTCTGACCAACCCCAACTTGATAGTGATCGGTCAGAGGCTCGCCGTCGCGCAAGGACAGGTAGCGAACGGTTCTGGGAATCGGAGCGCACCGGGAACTTCCTACCAGGTACGACGGGGCGACACTCTCATAGGGATCGCCATGCGGTTCCAGGTTGGCATGTGGGATATCGTGCTGGCCAACAACATCGCCAATCCGTCGTTGATCTATGTCGGTCAGTTGCTGGTTATGCCTGGAGCTGGAGGCTCTGCGGGACCGGCTTCCACACCGACACCGACGAGGGTCCCTGCAGACACCGGCGGGCCCACCGCTCCTACGCCAACGCCTGCAACTCCCACGGCACAGCCAACAGCTCCCGCGACCCAGCCTGCGGTGCCGGCATATGCCTTCCAGTACGTGCAGGGGAGCATGAGGCAGTACCCCAACTGCGGAACAGTATACTTCAAGGGCAGGATCACTGGCGTCGGGGGCGAACCGGTGAATGGCAAGACGGTGCGTGTGCGCTTTGCCGGCAACGTAGTCTACAGGGTTAGTGGAGAAGGCCAGGATCCCGGTGAGTGGAGCTTCGCGCCTCTGGCGGGCGAGAACTACCATAGCCCCTTCACCTTCCTGATCGATGTGGTTGAGAGTGCGAGCGATCCTGCTTCGCAGTCCAATACCTTGGAGGTTCGGTTCACGGACTGCGCTGCGGCGGGGCAGTTCGATAGCATTTTGTTCCAATATACGAAGGTGAACACAGGACCGGCCAGCAGCCCTACCGGGACCCCTCAACGCACTTCTGCGCCGAGTCCTGGGCCCAGCAATATCCCGGCGGTGGAGTGGGATCCTCGTCTGAACCAGTTGCCCTGTGTGCGGCTGGTAGCTGCGGCTAACAGGGGCATGGGGCTGCAACCGGGGAATCGGTACTGGCGACTGGTGAAGGCCAGGTGGCTCAGTGAAGAGGAGAGCCGGAGGGACATCCAGATCCATGTGGATCTGCTGGACGAGGCCGGACAGCGCGTGTATGGAGAGAGAGTCGCCTTCGAAAACGGCGGGCGGTACACCGTAATCAGCGAGCCACAGAGTTGCTGCTATCCGTGGGACTACCCGGTCAAGTGGCCCATGTTCAACACGTTGTGCTCCTACTCAGCGTACGTCGAGGGGCTGCCCAGTGATATGGTGATGGGGATGGGTCTTGGCACGCCGGAGCATCCGGACTGGACGATCCACACCGGGTTCGTTCTCACGTTCCAAAGGACTGTCTATCAGTGAGCGGATGGACCATGCAGACTGGCTGCCAGCGGATTTTGGAGGATTGGTGATGCTTCGGCTGATGTTCTGGAGAGCCATGGCTTCGTTGGCCAGCAACCTGCTTCAGGTGCGGGTGCTGCTGTTGATCATAGTGGCTGCCTATTTGCTCGGATGGATCGCAGGCTCGATCTCCGGAAGAGGTTTCTAGACGGCTGCTGGCCACTTGGGAAGGTAGTCGATCATGAGCGTGCAGATGCTCTACAACAATCGCAGTGCGAAGGAGGCAGAGGAATGAGCGGCAGGATGTACCGTACGGTAGTGATGTGCACCTTGGTCGCGGTTCTGGTGTCCACGAGTTCTCTAGTGAGCGCTGCTCCGGAGATGGAGACTCACAGCACAGGGTCCACCGTCCACATCGTGCAATGGGGTGAGAACCTTTCATTGATCGCGATGCGCTACGGGGTGACGACGTCGGCCATCGCCCAGGCGAATGGCATAGCGAATCCCAACTTCATCTACGCCGGACAGAGGCTGACCATTCCCGGTGCCTCATCATCCCCCGCGACGACTCCATCGGGTGCTTCCGGCACGTACGTCGTGCGTGCGGGGGATACCCTCTCCGGTATCGCCTACCGTCTCGGGACGACGGTCAACACGCTCGTGTCCCTAAACGGACTGATCAACCCCAACCTTGTCTACGTGGGACAGACACTGAAGGTTCCTGGGCAGCAGCAGCCAAGCCAGCCGAGCACGTCGTGCGTGTACGTGGTGCAGGGAGGCGACAACCTGACGAGAATCGCCCTCAAGTACGGCACCACGGTTTGGGCGATCGCCATTGCCAACAACCTCGCGAATCCGTCTTTCATTTGGCCGGGGCAGCGTCTGGCGATCCCCGGGTGCTCCCAGAGTGGCTCGTCCACGCCGACTCCGGCTGCGCCCACACCGACGCCGCAGCCCAACGCCACGCCCACCGCTACTGTGCAACCTGGGCCGGTAGCTCGAATGAACACGCCCGAGTACGGTGTGCACACGTTCCTGTGGTGGAGCGGTGAGTACCGGGCTCGAGATGCTCAATTGGCCAAAGACGCTGGTCTAACCTGGGTGAAGGAAGTGTTCCCCTGGAGAAGCATGGAGGGGGCCGGAAAGGGCATATTCGACTGGAGCGTGTCTGATCAAGTGGTCCAGGCGCTGAACGACCGTGGTTTGAAGATCATCGCTCGCGTGGACTTCCAGCCAGGCTGGGCCAGGGCGGATGGAGCTAACAACGGCCCTCCGGACAACTATCGCGACTATGGCGACTTCCTGTTCGCGATGGCCAGCCGGTATCGGGGACGCATCAAGGCGTACGAGGTGTGGAACGAGCCCAATCTTGCCCGCGAGTGGGGCGAGCGGCCGCCGAACGCCGCTGAGTATGTTGCTCTGCTGCGCGTTGCGTACCAGCGTATCAAAGAGGCTGATCCCAATGCCATGGTCATCACGGCTGGTTTGGCTCCCACGGGCACCGGTCTCCCCTACGCCCTTCCGGACATGCAGTACTTGCGGGAGATGTACCAGGCGGGCGCGAAGAGCTATTTCGACGTCTTGGGGGTACACGCACCAGGCTACAAGGCGGCGCCCGAGACGAGCCCTGACGAGGTACAGAACAACCAGGCCCTGGGCGGGCAGCGCTTCTTCTGCTTCCGACATGTGGAGGATCTGCGCCAGGTGATGGTGTCGAATGGCGACGCAGGGAAGCAGGTGGCCGTGCTGGAGTTCGGCTGGACCAGCGATTCCAGGTCCGGATCGCCGTACGCCTGGCACGCCGTGTCTGAGGGGACGAAGGCTGAATACATCGTGCGCGCCTTCCAGTGGGCTCGCGACCACTGGTCGCCCTGGATGGGTGCGATGACTGTTCTCTCCATCGCCAATCCTTCCTGGACCGAGGCTGAGGAACAGTACTGGTGGTCCATGACCAACCCGGATGGGAGTGTTAGACCCGCATACGAAGCCTTGAAGAGCGCTCCCAAGTAGTGGAGAGGAGGCGTTAGGTGCAATCACGAACTGGTCGTGTTTCCTTGACGGCGATCATCATGGCCGGGCTATTGTTGGCTGCTGGGTGCACCAGGGAGAGACCCCTGCCCACGCCCACACCGACGGCGACGGTGCACGTGGTGCCGGCCACGCCATCGCCGACAGCTCCGCCCGTTATCACGCCGGACGTGCCTAAGGTAACCTATCACACCGTGCAGCCCGGGGAGACGCTCTGGGACATTGCCAACCAGTATGGGGTGACACTGGATGCACTGGTGGCCGCCAACGAACTGTTGGACCCAGACGCACTCGAGCCGGGACAGAGGCTGGTGATCCCCGAGGGTGAAAGCACCGGTGGGCAGGATTCCACGACAGCGGAGCCGACGCCAGATGCTCAGGACGAGGAAGGGGGACAGCGAACGCATACGGTGGCGGCCGGGGACACCCTCTGGAGCATCGCCTTGGAGTACGGCACCACGGTGGATGAGCTCGCACGCTTGAACGATCTGGATCCCGAGGGCATTTTGACCCTCGGGCAGCAGTTGCTGATTCCGTAGCTCGCGGTGAAGCGCGATTCGCGGCGCACAGGAGGATGACGATGAACTTGCTAGACTACCCCAGGCCCAAGGGAGACACCGGCGTAGGGTTCCATTGGTTCCCTGACCACTACCACTACGAACAGCGGTATTTCGACATCTTCGTGCCCGAGCTGAAGGCCATGGGGGCCAGTTGGCTGTTGGTTCTGTCCGACGGTCTGAACACCATTCCCGATTGGTTCCTTCGGGGTCTGATAGAGCATGACATCGAGCCCATCATCCGTATCTACACCAGATTCGTGACCTTCATCGATCAGGCGGGTCTCAGACAAGCGTGCAAGCACTACTCGTCTCTGGGGGTACACTATGTGCACGTCTTCAATGAGCCAAACCTGAGTCTCGAGTGGGCAGAGTGGAACCCTGACCGGCTGGTGCCTCGGTTCATGGACTACCTGATCCCGTGCCTGGAAACGATGTATTCGGTGGAAGGGATCATCCCGCTGTTCACACCGTTGGCGCCAGGGGGAGACTACTGGGACACGTCATTCCTGAAGGAGGCGCTGGCCATCATCAATCAGAAGGGCAAGAAGTACTTGTACGACAAGATGGCTGTCGGCATCCACAACTACGCCTTCAACAAGCCGCTCACCTTCGGGAAGGGCGGCAGCACGCGATGGACCTGCGCGCGTCCGTTTGAGCGCCCGCCGGGCTGCGAAGATCACACGGGTTTCTACTTGTTTCAATGGTACGATGAGATCGTCAGCCAGCGTGCTGGGCGTCGCTTGCCCCTCATAGGATGCGAGAACGGGATGAGGCTGGGCGATGCCGATGATCCTCGTTCTCCTGCTATCAACGAGGCCTTGCACGCCGAGCGGCACGCCGCAATGTGCCAGATGACGATGAGCG
>CAYGQI010000018.1:10786-15335 GCA_964351925.1 uncultured Anaerolineales bacterium
AACGAGGCCTTGCACGCCGAGCGGCACGCCGCAATGTGCCAGATGACGATGAGCGCAGAGGTGCCATACTACTTCTTCAACAACGCCTTCTGGCTGCTGGCTGCCGAGGATGACAACTTCTTCGTGCGCCACAGCTGGTACAGGCCGAATGGAGATCCGCGCCTCCCCCAGTCCGTAGCGCGACTGAAGGCCCTGCCGAAGGTCAAGCGGACCCTACGTGTGGACGTGCCGAACGACATCAAAGTACTGATGGCGGACGGCAGCGTGAAGGTGATGAGACTCGAGCAGTATCTGCGCGGCGTGGTGCCTCTGGAGATGGGGCCTGATGCTCCAGAGGAAGCTCTCAAGGCACAGGCCGTGGCTGCTCGCTGTTTCTCTGCGTACGCGGTTGGCCACCCCAGGCACGAAGCACAAGGCGCGGATGTGTGCACCGAAAAGCACTGCCAGGGATGGTCAGCTCAGACGCATACCGCTACTGACCGGGCTGTGACACAGACCGAGGACGTGGTAGCACTGCATGGGGACGAAGTCATCCAGGCCTTCTACTTCGCCTTCTGCGATGGGCATACCCGAAACAGTGAGGACGTGTGGGTCCGCACACTCCCGTACTGTAGGAGTGTCTCGTGCGTCAAGCCGTACCCGACGATGAGCGGCCATGGCGTGGGGATGTGTCAGCAAGGGGCGATAGCGATGGCTGACCAGGGTGCGACCTACGTCGACATCCTGGAGCACTACTACACAGACGTGCGGATAGTGGGTACCGATCGCGAACCGATCGATTTGTGGCCGGAGCTCAGGACTGGCTACGCCGAATGGCCACGACCGGCGCAGGACAACGGGCTAGGTATTCACGGTGGGTTGGATCTGTCAGAGGAAGCGCTGGCCGCCGACGTGGCACGAGCCGAAGCGCTCCACGTTAAGTGGGTGACGGTGGTGCCCAATGGTACGGACGAGCTGCGGAGGGCGGCGTCGGCGTACTGGGACAAGGGCATCATGCCGGTGGTGAGGCCAGAGTGCCTGGTTGATGAGGACCACGACTTCGTCGGCGATGCTCGCGCGCTCAAGACGAAGAACATTCCTGTGTATCTGCAGGTCTACAATGCTCCAGAGAGCCCCAAGCAGTGGAAGAGCGGCCGGGTGGACATGAAGACGTTCGCTTCTCGCTGGCTGGAGCAGGCCGAGGCACTGATCGATGTAGATGCCTTCCCTGGACTCCAAGCGAACTCGGTGGAAGACCTGCACACGGTCCTGGCCGAGGCCCAGAGACGGGGCCTCGAGCATCTCTTCAGGCATTCCTGGTTCTGTTGTCATAACTACGGACTGAATAGAATGGCCGAGTATCCGTTTGATGACATAAATCAGACCGGTTTGCCGGTGCAGCATCCCGAGTGGGAATTTGCCGCGCCGGTGGATCAGGTGAATCGCTGGCGCGAGGCAGGCACGCACGCGGGACAGACTGTGTACGACGACTACCAGTGCGTGTTGGGCTTTCTGGCCTATGCCAGGGTCTTCGAGCAGGAGCTCGGCTTCGTACCGCCCTTCATCTGTGGTGAAGGCGGGTGGAAGTACGGAGACCTCACCGACCGTCGATATCCGAAGGTGGACGACTTTCTCCATCAGGCGCACCACATGGCGATGTTCGCCTGGTTCAAGGACGGAGTCCTGGCGGACGGGAGCCGTTTGCCAGAGTACTTGTTTGCCATTTGTCCGTGGATCCTGTCAGGGGACGACCCTTCCGCCTGGTACGACGGCCCCCGCGGCACGAGATACCAGACTGTGACCGCTATGGCGGGGATGCCCAGATTCGTCAGGGGCAGGTCACCTGTCCAGACACCAGCCCCGGCCCCCCAGCCACCTGCGCAACCTAGCCCCTCCCCAGCGCCACGACCAGGCCCTGTGCAGCCAGGGGAGAAGTGGAGCATGAGGGTGGAGCGCCGCCCGCGCACAGATGGGGTGAGGGCTATCGCAGGTAGCTTCCCTCGAGCGGGGATCCGTCTCAACGTCTCCGACCCATGGGGGAACTCGGTAGCCGCCATCAGCGGTTCGAAAACAGAGTACGGTCCTGGTGGATTCGAGGTGCCGGTCTGGGCGGACGCGGTGTTCAGCCTGCGCTTCTTGGACGAGACCTTCCAGGTCGAGGTGAGACACGAAGTGGTTCTGCTGACCTTCACTGAGAACGAGAGCGGCTCCATCGAGGACCCTGGAGACGGGGCCGAGGCTCAGAGCCGACTGGTGACCGACTGGATGGAATCGACAACCGCGGAAGGGTTCCTGCAAGACTTGACCCGTTATGATGGGCTCTTCAGCATGGAAAGGCAGTAGCGCACAAATCGCGTTGTGGTTGTTGTCCTGCTCTCCTGGTGAGAGCGCTTGGCTAGCAGCGGACAAAATCGAGGAGGTGTATAGGCAAGATGGAGACCGGAACAGAAACGAGGGACAACAGGTTGTTCATGGTCATCGCTTTGGTGCTCACGGCATCCCTACTGTTGGGTCTGGTTGGCATCGGCGGACTCGTGGCTTATAGGCTGCTCTTCACCCCAACCAAGGTTGCGATGCCTCCCCAGGGCGCCGTGCCCACAGAGGGGCCGGTGGTGCCTGCCACACTCACCCCGGTGCCTTTGCCCACTGCGACGCCCACGGCAGCCCCCACTCCAACCCTGGTCATTGCGCCAGGTACTGGTGGCTCGGCTACTCCCACGCCTGGCAATGGCGATGGCCAAGGCTCTCCGGGGATGAGCAGCCCCAGCTCCGATTCGTCGGAGATGCCAGAGACTGGTTTCGGCCTGGTGGAGACGCTGGGCATTGGAGTCGCACTGGCGTCACTGGCGGGTGGGGCACGGGTAGCACGTCGCCTGCGGGCCAGGTAGGAGAGCAAGCCACTCGGAATTGTCTCGTGACACTTGACTTCGGACACTAGGGTAGCAAGGAGTGACCAGTGGATCCGCATCGGGTGGGAGGCCGCGCCTCCCTGCTCGCTCGGCTTGATAGAATCATCAGCACCGTGCTGGCCCTCGCTTTCCTCGTCACTGGTTTTCAGACAGGATACCGCCTGACGCACGGGGAGGGTCCAGTGCTGAGGCCCATTGAATGGTCTTGGGGGAGAGAGCCCACTTCCGGCCGGGTAGTGCCGCTAAACACGCCGGTTCCTGTCAGACAGCCGCTGCCGATGTGGGGTGGTGGCGAGAGGCTGAATCTCTTGCTCATGGGCCTGGACCAACGACCGGGGTCGGCATCGCCCGCCAGAACCGATGTGATCATGATTGCCAGCGTGGACCCGACGCAGAGAAAGGTGCGCCTACTGTCGATACCGCGAGACCTATGGGTGGAGATACCTGGGCACGGGGAGAACAGAATAAACAGCGCATACTCCTACGGTGAATTCGACGGTGCGCCGGACGGTGGGCCCGGGCTGATGAGGAGGACCATAGAGCACAACTTCGGGCTCAGTATTGATTACTACGGGACCCTCAACTTCGAGTGTTTCGAGCGGGTTGTAGACACCCTGGGTGGAATAACGGTCGACGTGCCAGAGGAAATCCGAGATGATCGGTATCCGGACGATAGCTACGGCTATACGGAGATCTACATTCCAGCGGGCAGACAGCAAATGGATGGCGAGACGGCCTTGCAGTACGTGAGGGCGCGCCACGAGAGCAACGACTTCTCTCGCATGAGGCGGCAGCAGCAGGTGATTGTGGCGGTGCGGGAGAAGGCACTGAGACTGGATGCAGTCTTCGCTCTGCCTGAACTGATTCCACTGCTGGGCAAGGCGTTCTCGACGGACCTGTCAGTGGACAGCCTGCTGGGTCTGGCCAATCTGGCGGCGCAGATCCAGCTGGAGGACGTAGAGTTGCGGGTCGTTGACGAGTCCCTAACCATCCCATACGTCACTCCGGACGGCGCACAGGTTCTGCTCCCCAGGCTGGAACAGATTCGTGCCTTGGTCAGCCAGCTTTTCGACGATGCACCCGTTGATTCCGAATCCTCGGAGCCGAACATGACTGAGGTTCGGGTGGTGGTGAGAGCCGATGTCACGCGGCCGGAGCTCGCTACGGAGGTGGCCAGCCTGCTGCAGCGCCGCGGCTACACCGCATGGGTGGAGCCCGATGGCGTCCAGATCGAATCGCCGGGGACTTTCATCGCCAGCCGTCGGGAGACAGCCGAGACCGCCGTGCTTATGGCCGGGCTATTGCAGGTGAGTCCGGAGTTCGTGATGCTGGATCCCAACGTGGAGGAAGACAGGGATATCGTCTTGACGCTGGGACGCGATTTCGTGATGCCGAATTAGCGACAACGGTGAAGCGCTATGATGCCTAGTTTGGCCTGGTCGACGATATCTTCATGGAGCAACGGGTGCCTGTGCGGGCTCGAGCCAATCGCTGGCACACCATCCGGCAGTGCCATTGCGCTGGAGTTGCCACCAGGTGAAGCCGTCACCGCTCTCAGGTCCCCCAATCACGGTGAGGATATCGCCGTCCTGGAGGTTTTCGATAGTCGCGTGGCTGAGGCCTGGTCCAGAACGCATGCGGAGTCCAGTGGCCCCTGTGTT
>CAYGQI010000018.1:15435-17111 GCA_964351925.1 uncultured Anaerolineales bacterium
CGGCACAGACCGGACTCGAGGAGTTTGGTGACCGAGGAGTTCCCCCAGAGCGCTGAGGTGGGCTTCGCAGGGCTCGTTGCCATGCCCGTTGCATTCGAGTCTACAGCGCTCGAAATACTGCACGAGTTGGCCGTTCTGTTCGAAGGCCTCCGTGATGGGCGGGCCGCAGGTCGGGACACCCCCTTGGGCCCGAAAACGAGACAGGAATGGTTCGTCAACGTAGTGCCCCGTCTCGGGAAAGTAAGTGGCGGAGTCTTGCTGTGCCTGACCGGGTTGGAACGTGAGCAAGATCAGCAACACAGCCAGGCACCCAATTGCGGGCATAACGATCTTGTTCAGCATAGGGACCTTGGCCAGCTCAATGTCGACGACAACATTCTAGCACAGAGCTCTCACGAAAAACAAGCGAGTTCCGCGATCTGGATTTGACATGTTCGGCGTCGCAGAGAATCGAATCGGGCGCGAGTGATGAGGAGGCAGACTATGAAGGAGCAACCAGAGGTGCAGGCCGCGAGGCTTCAGTATGGGGATGGCAAATGTTACGTCACCGTGCTCCCCGAGGGCGGCACCGCGTCGGGAGTGGTCTCGGACAGCTGGGGTTGCCTTCATGTGGTCTCGCACATGGTCAGTAGGGTCTCGGCTGACGGACGAGTCTGCGAACGCGTCGAGGACGTTGCTCAGGAGACCTATCGTCGGTCGGCGGGAGGTGTCACCAATAAGCTTCGCCAGGCTGTCAGAAACGCCAACAAGTACCTGTACCTCAGGAATCTAGTGCGTGGTGAGGACCAGGTGCTTCTGGCCGCCCTTGCGTGCGTGGCGATTCGGGGGGAGGACGCGTACGCGTGCGGGGTCGGACCCCATGGTGTCATCGTACTCAGCCGAGGACGCGTGCGCAATCTGGGCAATCAGGCGGCAATGCCCGTCCAAAAGAAGTCTGAAGGGTGGCAGAGCAACGGGTATCTCATCGGGCGGAAGGCGAAACTGTCAGACCCCGGGTTCTCGTACCTTCAGCTAATCCCTGGGGATCTCCTGGTACTCGTAGCTGGTGGCGACGCCGGGCAGTTCCGGATGGCCGCCGACGAACTGGCGCCGGCACTCCAGGGAGATGACATTGAGGGTGCAGCGACCCGTCTTGGCGAGTTTATAGGACAGCGAACTGCTGGGTCGGCGCTGCTCGTCCGGGTTCGGAACGGTCCTGCGTGGCCGGCTGATGTGTATGGAGCAGTGGAAACGAACCGAGCGGTAGCGCCTGCTGCCTTGCCCCGCCTGATCAACTCCTGGCGCCTCCGGCCAAGGGCCCATGGACGGGCGGAACGTCGGTCACGCGTCAAAGGAGAGCCGGTGGTCTCTCTCAGGCAGGATCTCGGCGTCGAGTATGAGGCTAGCCCTGATCCCTCCGCAACCGTGCGGACGTTGGATGCACAAGCTTGTCAGCGCGTGACATCTGCCTCGGGCAAAGCACGGGCTGGACGGCTCTGTGAAAGCGGGATGGAGAGGCTTCGCTTGGCGGGCACATTGTTGGTCTCTCTGCTTCTTGCCATGCGGGCCGGTGCATTGTGGCTGTTGACATCCTTCGTCGGAATGCTCAGGCGTTGCTGGCGCTGGATCAGGCATCACCGTGTGGTGGAGCGGCTGGCAAGAGCCTGCGGACTCGCACTGATGGGCTTGTTGGCTGG
>CAYGQI010000018.1:17211-19791 GCA_964351925.1 uncultured Anaerolineales bacterium
GAGAGAGCGCTGAACTGAGGCAACTCTCCCTGAGTTTAGCGGCCCGCTGGGACGGGTTGACTGGTGTGGTGCGGCTGCCCTTCGCCTTGGAGCTTGGACTTGACGACCACGCACCGGTGGCGCGCAGCATCGTGATGCGCCAGGACGAGATATGGGTCGTCGACCAGATGGGCCAGAGCATCCGCAGGTATGCGCTAGATCAGCAGGGAGGTGTCCTACCGGATGAGCAGACTCTAGCCTTGGGGCAGTCTGGAAGCGAGGAGGCAGGATCTGAAGGACAGATCTTGGATGTCGAGTGGGTGGACGCCGGGGGCGGACGGCTCTCGCCAGCTCTGGCAGTCTTGACCAGCGAAGGCTCGATCGTGGAGCTGCGGGCCGATGGCTCGACTCGACCGGTAATAGTGGCTGGGGCGTCAGAGTGGCAGAGTCCGCGCGCCTTGGCGACGTACCAGGGGAATCTCTATGTGCTCGATCCGGGGCATAAGAACATCTACAAGTACGTGCCATCAGGTGACGACTATCAGCACACGCCGACGGACTACATTGAGGGATCGGTTGACATAAATTGGGAACAAGCGGTGGACATGGCCATTGATGGCTTTGTTTACCTGCTGTTTTCCGATGGATCGATCACAAAGTTCGCCGGCGGCCAGCGTCAGCCATTCGCTCAGGAGGGACTGTATCCTCCTCTCGAGAACCCCGTGGGCATGTACGCCGGCCCCGATATTGACTCCGTCTTCGTGATGGATGGGGATGGAGCACGCGTCGTGGAGTTCAGCAAAGAGGGCAAGTTCGTGCGGCAGTATCGGGCAGCATTGGACGGGGAGGACCCACCGGAGAGCTGGGTGACGTTCACCATCGATGCGCATCGCGGTCGGTTGCTTGTTGGCACGCCAACGGGCGTTTACAGCGCCAGTCTACCCTCGTTGCATCAGGGGGAGTAGCGCCAGGTCGACAATCTCGACGAGACGGCGTATGGGCCACGTGCACTGCGAAGACCGGCTCAAAGGCGGAGAGGACGGCCTGTAGTTGCATGATCCGAGGACCGATATGAGCGCACCAGGGTTGGTGCAATCCTGTGGAGAGGGGAGTATGCTGCGCGGAGGCAAGATACATCAGGTCTTGGCCAAACAGATGACGTTGCGAGGCGACGAGCCTCGTCTCCGCGTGATCGTCAAGTACCGAGAGCACGTGGCCAAGTCCAAGGCTATCGAGACAGCGAGGTTGCCACAGCGGCCATCCAGGGTGCTCACCGTGATGCCAGCGGTGGCCCTATCGGCAGCACCGGCAGAGATCCAGGCGCTCAGCGAGGAGCCCGATGTGGAACGAATCTGGCCAGACTTGCGCGTGCGGACCTGTCTCGACGTGAGCGCGCCCTTGATCGGGGCGCCGCGCGTGTGGCATGAGGGGTATACGGGGGCCGGCATTGGCATCGCTGTGCTCGACACTGGTATTGATCTGGAGCACCCTGACTTTGGCGGACGGATCGGCGGCATAGCCGATTTCACCGGCGAGGGGATCGGGGATGTCAATGGTCATGGTACTCACGTGGCTGGCATCGCCTGCGGGGATGGCCGAGCACATGGAGGGAAGTTCACAGGTGTCGCGCCAGGTTCCACACTGTTTGTGGCCAAAGTGCTTGATCGACAGGGGCTGGCGTTCATGAGCGACGTCATGGCTGGCATCGATTGGGCCGTGAAGCAGAACGTGCATGTCATAAACCTCTCCCTCTCAGGTCCACCTCCAGGCGATGGCAGCGACGCCCTGTCCGAGACCTGTGACCTGGTGGTTGAGCGAGGCTTCGTGATCTGCACCGCGGCGGGGAACTCTGGGCCCAGCCCAGGCACCATCGGAGCGCCAGGCTGTGCGCGATTGGTCATCACTGTGGGCGCTTCTGCCGACGACGACACGGTCTTGGAGGCGTCTTCACGTGGGCCAACCTCGGACGGCCGTGTAAAGCCAGACTTGCTCTTCCCGGGCTCAGGCATAGTGTCTTGCCGCGCCAGCGACACATCCCTGGGTAGCCCCTTAGACTTGGCATATACAGAGGCCTCGGGCACAAGCATGGCTTCGCCGCACGCATCAGGAGTAGCAGCACTTCTTCTGGAGGCTGATCCGGGACTAACACCGCATGAGGTCAAGGAACTCATGACAGGCACGGCGGTCGATCTAGGGCTTGAAGAGAACACCGCAGGAGCAGGCCGAGGAGACGCCTATGCGGCCGTGGCTTCTGCGCGCGAGGTCCAGGGTGTGCCTAGGCCCGACGGCTGTCTGGCGACTCTCCCTCAATTGCTCGACCTCCTTCGCCGGCTCTGGGAATGAGCAGGGCCGCCTAGGCTTGGTCGGATCGGTGTCCGACAACACCGCCGGGACCATCTCGATCCACTCAAAGGCTCGACTGGCGACATCAGTGGCGGCGACGTAACCGGCAGCCTCCTGGCCGGCGTGAGACGATCTGTTGTGGGTACGGTTGATTGGTTGAGGTCGGTCCCGGTGTGGTAAAATGAGTGAAGATCGGTTTGTGCTGAGTGGAGGCGGAAAGGGGGGATGCGTAGGGTCACTTTGTTCCCAGTCTGGCTG
>CAYGQI010000019.1:0-17854 GCA_964351925.1 uncultured Anaerolineales bacterium
CTCAAAGTACGTCTCCGACAGCTCTTCGTCGTTGACCCAGAAGGTCTCCCGCTGCCCCACCTCAAAATGAGGAGGTCCCTCATTCACCACCCGCGGGCCAGGGTCGGCAGACCGCAGGCGACTCGCGAGAGCATACAGATCTCTCTGCGGGATTGTGGTCTCGCGCAGCAGCTCCGCTGTAGACAGCGCGTCCTCACCCACCGGCACCCGCAGAACAGTGGGGGTGATCTCCGGCTCCTCCAGCGAAGACATGACATCTCTGTACACCACCATTGAGGCCAGGAAGATGTCAAACGACAGACACACGCAGACACAAAGGCCAAGTGTCAATAGGGCGAAAACGAACTTGCGCAAGGCTGCCTCCTTATTGTGCCTCAGCCCTGCTGCACAATCACGGGGACTTCACAAGGGGGGCGATAGTTGCCATCGGTGTTTACGACCGTCAGCCGCAAAGTGACCGGTCCTGACAGCTCACCGGTGTTCCACAGGACCAGAACGCCATTCTCCACCGTGGTGTACTTCATGTTATCTATCACATGGAATTCGCCTCCTCCCTGTCCGAAGCCGAACTCCACCTTATAGAACTGGAAAGCATCGCTCTTTGCCGTCCCCCGAATCTCCACAACGCCGCTGACCGTCTGGTTGACACCGGGATAGGAGATCCGCGACATGGGGTCAGGGCAAGACGCTGGCGCAACTACAGGAGTCGGGCTTTGCTCGGGCGTGGGGGTCCACGGAGGTGTAGGTCTCACAAGAGGTCCTCTAGTGGCCGCAGGAGTAGGGGTCGGTGGCGGAGGAGTGCTGGTGGATGTTGCAAGGATCAGTGGTCCCTCGGGAGTGCTGCGGCCAACGGCAACACTCAGGGTCGGTGCCAGATACAGATCCACGAACGCCACAAGGCTGATGATTACCAGCAGGCCCAGGATGGTGAAAGTCGCCCGATAGGCCCTGCCGGTGGCAACCTCCTTCTCGATGGTAAAAAGAGACGCTCCCCTCTCCCTCTTAGCAAGGTAGATGACCCTAAGGTACGCGAGGATAGTCAGGGCACAGGCGATATATATCCAAACAGCGAAGTTGTCAATCAGCTCGATTAGTACCGTCATAGATGTCCCTGAGCAAACCTGCTTATTGTACCACTCGCCTCCGGTATCTGTCAAAAAGGGAACGAAGGTATGTAGCGAGACGAAGAGTCCTTCGTTCCCTGACAGTGACCAGCCAAGCCCTGTGCGCTAGACTTTGTCCATCCGACCGATGATGCTCCTGATCAAGAGACTGAGCTTGGGCACAACCCTGCTGCCTGCATCCAGCACTCCTTGGTGAAGGCCCTCCTCCTCAGCGAGCTCTTCCCTGCGGGGGGCATCAACCGAAGGAATGACATTACTGATATGCGAGAGGCCCAAGACCCTCATCCCCTCGTGTCGCGCCACAATCACCTCAGGCACCGTCGACATGCCCACGGCGTCCGCTCCTATGAGCCGCAAGAACCGGACATCTGCTGGTGTCTCGAAAGTGGGGCCGGCTGACATGACGTAGGTCCCTTGCCGCAACTCGATGCCCAATTCCTGCGCTACCGACAGGGCCAAATCCCTCAAGCCCACGTCGTAGGCAGACGACATGTCCACGAACCGGGGTCCGAGGCGTTCGTCATTGGGGCCACGAAGGGGGTTGAACCCCGCCATGCCCACCAGGTTGATGTGATCGGTGATGAGCATGAGATCCCCGGTCTCGAAACCGTCATTCAGGCCGCCGGCGGCATTGGTCACGATCAGTGTCTGCGCGCCTAACCTGTGCAAAACCCGCACGGGAAACGTGGCTCGCTGGAGGGAGTATCCCTCATAGAAGTGGACCCTGCCCTGCATGAGAGCGACCTCCCTGCCCGCCAGTTCACCCGTGATCAGTTCCCCCGGATGACCCAGAACGCCCGTCGGCGAGAAATCCGGAATCTCTGTGTATCGCAGAGACGCCGGCGCTTCTATCTCATGCGCCAGAGCCCCCAGCCCCGACCCGGTGATAATCATTGCGCTGGGTCGGCAGCCCGTCCGGTCACGGATGAATGACGCGCTCGCTTCTATGTCATCCCAGCCCAGGATCTCCTCGGTCACTTGCCGCAGCCTCGTTTCGGTCAGAGCTTGGCCAATAGGGCGTCCTTCTTCTCTTGAAACTCCTCGTTGGTAATGATCCCCTTCTGTCGGAGCTCGTCCAGTTCGGCAATGAGCTCGGGTATGTCTCTTCCGGAAGGTGCCTCCTCAGACAGCACTCGCCGAGACCTGCCTTCGAAGACATCAAGCTCGCCGAGACCTTCCTTCTGATCGAGCATCTGTATCTTGAACTTCACAGGGTGAGCGATGCGTCGAAACAGATTGACTCCCATCTCGCTGGCTGTGAGGATCTCTAGGTCACCGTAGTTTAGCATTCTGCCCACCGCAGACTGCGTTAGCACGACATCGTTGACCTTCTCCAGCGAAGAATCTATGGAATGCTTGTTGATGATGCCTTCCAGCTGGATCACTCTCCGGTTGGTGATCACGTACTGCTCGTTCCACCAGTTCAGAAGGCTCACCGCGATCCTCCAGAAGGGAAAGACGAGCGCCAGTAACACCACGAGCGCCAGTCCATCCAGCGGCGTCGCAACAACCAGCACGGCCGTGAACACGAGAACGATCACCGACACAGCGCCCCACAACACCAACTGGCGCGCGATCAGTGTCCAGTGCTGTCTCTCCTTGAGGACTATCTTCTCCTTCTCACCCATCAGGCCTTCTAGATACCCCATCGCATAGTAGCTCCTTCCCTGTATACTTGGAATTCGGACTCCCTGGCCAAGCCCTTCGCTGCTACTTGGCCCTGGGGTGTGACTCGTCGTACGCCTCTCTCAGCCGCTCGCTGCTGACGTGGGTGTACACCTGCGTGGTGGCAATGCTGGTGTGACCCAATAGCTTTTGGACATTGATGAGGTCTGCATTCCGATCCAGCATGTGCGTGGCAAAAGAGTGCCGCAAGGTGTGAGGAGTGACGTCGGACGGCAAACCAGCCTTCTCCACGTATTCTTTAAAGATCAGCCAGAGCCCCTGGCGGGTCAACGCCTTCCCACGCATGTTCAAGAAGAGGGTCTTTTCGTCAGCATCCTTCACGAAGTGCGCCCGGCCTCTCTCCAAGTAGTCGCGCAGCGACGACACAGCTTGCTGGTGTATGGGGATGACCCTCTCTTTGGAGCCCTTGCCCCAACACCGGACCGACGCCGAAGCCAGATTCACGTCATCCACCCTCAGCGACACCAACTCGCTCACTCTCATGCCCGTCGCGTAGAGGAGTTCGAGGATCGCCTGATCTCGCAGTCCCTTGGGAGTGGCCAGGTCCGCTGGGCCGGAGAGGAGACTGTCGACCTGTTCCACGGTTATTGGCTTGGGGAGGTGCTTCTTGACCCTCAAGGAGTCAAGGGTGGCTGTAGGATCATCTCTGATGAACCCCTCCGCGACCAGGAAGTGGAAGAAGGATCTAATGGCCGCGACTTTGCGGGCAGAGGTGGCGGCTGCATACTCCCTGTCACCCTTGAGGTACATGATATAGGAGATGATGTCATGCTTCTCGACGCGGCTCCAGAGAGCATCCTCGTCACCGCCGTATCGTCTCCTCAAGTACTCGTTGAACTGATTCAAGTCCACGCGATAAGCGACTATGGTGTTCTCCGAGCACCCCTTCTCGCCCGACAAGTGAGTCAGAAACTCGTCTATCCTACCCACAAGGGTGTCTCCCACGCTCCTCTGTCGGCGGACGATCCGTGGGATGAATCGTATCACAACTTACCATAAACTGCAAATCAGGAACCCAGCCGTGTTCAAGAGAGTTGCTCGTAACACGACGGCAGCAGGATGAAAAGGGTGCCATCAGAATCGCCCTCCCTGGGCCCGCTGCGTTCCTCGGCAGTCCAGAGCCCTGGGTCTGCCCCTGGAGCAGAGCTCCGATGATGACTCACGCACTCGAGCAGTGACAGTCCACAGGGAGGCGGATCGAGGCCATCTCACCACTCAAGATCACAGTATCAGCATCGCGTCGCCAAAGCTGTAGAAGCGATACTCCTTCTCCATCGCCTCCAGGTATGCCCTGTCCAGCAACTCCTTCCCCGCAAATGCGGCGACCAGGAGTAAGAGCGTCGATCGAGGCAGGTGGAAGTTGGTGATCAAGCAATCCACGGCCTGGAATGAGCATCCAGGATAGATAAAAAGGTCCGTCCACCCCTCGTACGCCGCGATCACTCCCGAGCCAGCCCCGGCGGCTGCCCGAGCTGCCGTCTCCAGCGCGCGCACGACCGTAGTACCCGCGGCTACTATCCGCCGCTTTTCGGCTCTGGCCAGATTCACCGCCTGCGAGGCCTCCTCAGACACGAGGCAGTACTCGCTGTGTATGGGATGCGTCTCCGCATCCTCTTCGCGTATCGGGAGAAACGTATCCACTCCGATGTGCAGTGTGAGAAACTTGAACTCGATTCCCTGGGCTTGCAGGGTCCTCATGAGCTCAGGCGTAAAATGCAGCCCTGCCGTCGGCGCTGCCGCCGAGCCGTTCTTGTCGGCATAGATCGTCTGATAGCGAGCGCCGTCCCCCAGTTCCTTGTGGATATAGGGAGGCAATGGGACACGTCCCAGTCGCTGCAGCAACCGATCTATGGGCCGGTCGAATTGCACGAGTCGCCCGCCGGAGGGGATGCGCTCTCCCAGCTCCGCACGGAGCGGTCGGCCCAGCTCCTCTCCATCCGCACCGCCCGGGAACTCCAGTTGTCCGCCGACTGGGACCCGGCGCCCCCTAGTCAATGCCTCCCAGAGAGTGCCGCCTCTCTTGACGGTGAGCAAGAGCTCGACTTTCCCTCCCGTGGGTACCTTGCGACCAATCAGACGGGCCGGAATGACACGGGTGTCGTTGCATACCACCAGGTCCCCAGCTCGCAGGTACTTGCCCAAGAGGCCAAAGTGTGTATGAACGATTTCCCCATCGGCGCGGTCTGCAACCATCAATCGAGAGGCATCGCGGGGCTCTACCGGGGTCTGTGCGATCAGGTGAGGAGGCAATTCGTAGTCGAAATCGGCGGTCTTCACTTCCGCAGCAGCCATACCACCAGGTTCAGCACCAGAGTGGCGATGATACTGAGCACAACGCCCGTCAGCAGCGGGAAGTAGCAGGAGACGCCTCCCCGCTGGAAATGGAAATCGCCGGGAAGCCGACCCCCAACTGTAACCCTGCTGAGTAACAGTAGCACCAGCCCCATGGCCACCAGCACTCCGCCGAGGAGGAGGATCATCTTCCCCGCTGCCTCGAGTGGACTCATTCCAACCCACTCCATCCTTTACGGCTGTAGAGAAACAAGAAGCTGTACAACACGGGGTCATCTGTCCAGGGTACTTCGATTCTCTGGTAGATGGCGGACCCCTCGAGGAAAGGCGCCGTGGCAACGATCAGGTCCGGCTGCCGCCACATTATGTAGTCGAAGTCGAACTTCTCATGGCCCGGCACTCCCTGGCCCATGTTCTCGACCTTCAGATGTGCAGTGTGCACATCATTGACTCCAAACATGTCCAGGGTGCGCAGCCCCGCATAGTACGGTATCTGTCCCGCCGCGTCCACCCCTATGTATGTGTCCGCTGGGACGTTCTCGCGCAACCACTTCCCCATCGCCACGCGAGCGCTCGTTGCTCTACCAGCCTGGAAACGGGCCACGAACAGCTCGTGCTCACCGTGCAGTGAAGACGAAACAAGAAGAAGTGCACCTCCCAGCGCCAGACACGCCACGGCAATGTAGCGCACCGCAGTCGAGGCAGCGTTTGAGTCCGTCAGCCGTCCAACCCAGCCCCTCAGGGTCTCATACGCTTCCACCGTGCCGGCCGACACCAGGATGTACACCAGGGGCATGATGGGCACGAAGAACCGTCCCACCGACCAATCACCGCCCACGTAGGCAATGTACGCCACATATGCCACCACCATCCCCAAGAGAGCAGTGAACCAGAAGGAGAGCCGTCTCTTCAAGAGAGGGACGAGGACCAGAATCGGCAGAATGAGACCCAGATGCAGCCTCCCGAAGGCAGCTATGTGCTGAAGTCCCCTCTGGTGCTGGTCCACGCTGTCGTAGACTGTTACCTTGGCATAGAAGGTATTGGGTAGGAGGAATCCATAGTAGTAGTAGCGCCACAAGAAGTACGGCAGATAGAGGGCTACGAAGACACCAGCCCTGGCCATGTCCGCGGAGGTGAGCAGCTGCCTCTGCCAAACCAGGCGCGCCACTGCCTGGTGGATCACCACCACTACAAAAACCAACACCCCCTCCGGTCGTGTTATCGCCGCCAGAGCGAGCAGGACTCCCGAGACGTATCCTGGCCTGCCTTTCTCCCATTCCCAGAGGTAGGCGGTCAGAGCGGCCAGGACCAGGAATGCAAACATGGACGTCTCCATGCCGCTAACCGCCCACAGTGCAAAGGATCCGTCCATTGCCAGGCACCATGAGGCAACAACAGGTATCGTCGGGCTTCTGAGACGCGCCAGCCCCCAGAATGGGTACACCAGCCAGAGCGTGCCAAGGCTGAACGCCACACCCAGAACGATGGCGACAAATGAGGGATCAAGGCCTAGCCGCATGAAGAAAGCGAGGATGATAGTCCAGAGGAAGTTGGTGTAGCCTTCGACTCGTTCGCCGGGGTTGAACACGAGGCCGTGCCCTGCTACCAGGTTCTGGGCATACCTGAAGGAGATGTAGGCATCATCCACCGCATCGCCGCCCAAGTCCCTGTAGTAGAAGACCTCATGTACTAGGAGAGCAAGGCTAGCTGCTACCACGCAGATCAAGGCCCACCTCCGGAACCTTGACTCCTCTCCCGAACCCTCCCTACTCATCCGTCGACCTCATGGCTCCCGGCCCCATCTGCTGGCCGGAGTAGCGTTCCCACTCACTATAGACACATCCGCAGTACTGCTGCCGATACAGGTCGTGTTCTCGGGCTAGCCTTCCTCTTTCAGACCACCCCCGTCTGAAGTTCTCAAAATGGAAGGCCACTCCGTACTCCGCGCTCGCTGCCTCTCCTGCCTGGCGCAGGAGGTCTTGGTTCTGGTGCGGGCTGATCAGCAAAGTAGTTGTGAAGGCGTCCAGACCCTCCCGTAGTGCCACCTGTGCGGTTCGGGCCAGCCGCACCTCATAACATCGTTGGCAGCGCTGACCGTAGGCCTCGCTGCCCACCACGGCCCGCAGGAACTCGACGATCTCGTATCCTTCCTCGCGCAGTAGAGGCAACCGAATAGACCCAGCATACTCCTCCATGCTGGCCAGCCTCCTTTGGTGCTCGGAAAAGGGATGCACGTTAGGATTGTACCAGAATCCAGACACTTGGAACCCCTGCTCACGCAGGCAGTCAACGGTGTAGGTGGCGCAGGGGCCGCAGCAGGTGTGGAGCAGAATACTCTTGTTCTCTCCAGCCCCGGACGGTTCGGCGGGCTGTTGGGGGCGAGGCCACTCAACTGCATAGGGCAGTTGGATGGTTAGAGGGTCTTCACAGACGAGAGTCGCCTTGCCTTGGGTGACGAGCTTCCTGGCCTTGTCGGCAGAGCACGGAGAGAGTAAGTCGCCCTTGCTGTCCAGAACGCGCGCTGTGTTCATCACGACCGCTCGAGAGGTCACAGCAATCGGGCCAGCGGTTGCTCTTTCTCGTAAGGAATGCCCAGGTGTCCATAGGCCAGCTTCGTGGCGACTCTGCCGCGCGGCGTCCGGTCAATGAAGCCGAGTTGCAGCAGATACGGCTCATAGACATCCATGATCGTGTCCGCTTCCTCACAGATGGATGCCGCGATGGTGTCCAGGCCCACCGGCCCACCGCCGAATTTCTGGATTATGGTCGCAATGACCCGCCTGTCTATGTCATCCAGCCCCAGAGAGTCTATCTCCAGCATGCGTAGGGCCTCCCGGGCCACCTCCTGCGTAATGACACCATTCGCCCGCACTTGCGCGTAGTCGCGCAGGCGTCGCAGCAAGCGGTTTGCCACGCGGGGCGTTCCTCTCGCACGCCTGGACACTTCGTCCACCCCACCCTGGTCGATGCGCACATCCAGCAGTTCAGCAGAGCGCGTGACAATGCTTCCCATCTCCTCCTGGTTGTAGAAATCAAGACGGTGCACCACGCCAAAGCGCTCTCTCAGCGGCGCCGTCAGGAGCGCGATCCTGGTCGTGGCGCCAACCAGTGTGAAACGAGGCAGGGGAAGATGAATGGTCTTGGCACTGGGGCCCTTGCCTATGACGATGTCCAGGGCGTAGTCTTCCATCGCCGGATACAGCCGCTCTTCCACCACGCGGCTAAGGCGATGAACCTCGTCTATGAAGAGGATATCTCCCTGGCCCAGATTGGTGATTATCGCAGCCAGATCCCCGGCTCGCTCCAGAGCCGGGCCGGAGGTGACGGTGATCCTGACCGCCATCTCCCGCGCTACGATATGAGCCAGCGTGGTCTTTCCCAATCCTGGAGGCCCGTATAGCAGTACGTGGTCAAGAGCCTCGCCTCTCGCCTTGGCGGCCTCAAGGAGGATACGGATGTTCTCCTTGGCTTTGGTCTGCCCAATGAACTCGTCGAGGCTGCGTGGGCGCAGGGTTGTCTCTTGGACTTTGTCTTCTTCTCTCGCCTTCGGAGAAGCTAGCCTCTCGTCAGACACCCAGACCTCCCGTGGCAGGCATGCTCCGCAACCCTATTATAGCCAAGCCTCCAGGATTGGCAAGGGAACGAGTTCTTCAGCGACAAAGCGAGATCATGACAGATGGTGCGGGTATGGAGGAGATTCCACACGTTGGTGCGCGCCCACGTGCGTTGACAGACGGGGAGAAATGAAGTATAAAAGATAAGCTCGGAGACGACCTGTCGTGAGCGAGACGCTTGCTTGGTGTCCCGGGGACAGGGGGCGATTGCAGTTGAAGAGAGAGCGGAGGGGGATGTCTTGAGCGAAGATAGGTGGAGGCAGCTCAGGCAAGAGCTGGAGGCCGACCAGGAAGAGACCGTGGCGGAGATCGTTCGCCTGAAAGCTGCATTGAAGTACGAGCTGGAGACCGATCCGGAGGAGGGAGATCCGGACCTGTACGAGCGTGAGAAGACGTTGGCTCTCCTGCGCAACTTGGAAGAGAAGCAGTACTCTCTGTCTCGCGCCCTCTCCATGCTAGACGACGGGAGCTATGGGAAGTGCGAGATCTGCGGCAAAGAAATAGGAGCCGAGCGACTCGAGGCTCTGCCTTACACTACCTACTGTGTGGAGTGTAAGGCACTGGTGGAGAAAGGCATCATCGCCGGACCGGACCGAGAACTAGCCCGCTGAGTCTGGCCATATTACTCGGCCACTTCTAACATCCCTCAATCCATCCGGTGTCAACCGCACCCACGGCAGCGTGGAGAACGTCAGAAAGCCTATCGTGAAGACAGGGCTCTCCAGAGGGCACCCCATCCGTCGGAGCAACCCATTCAGGCTGTCTATTTGAAAGGCAAGCCCTTCCAGCGACTCCAGCGACATCAGCCCGCCGATGGGCAGCGGTATCTCTGACCTCACCCTCCCCTCGTGGGCCAGCACTATGCCCCCGCCCAGTTCCCGCATGCGGTTCAAGGCCAGCGCCATGTCGATTTCACTACGGCCAATGACCAACGGACGGTGCGGTTCGTGCGCGAGGCTGGAGGCAAGCCCGCCCACAGCAGCGCCGAATCCCGTAAGGAACGCCACTCTGAAGCCCGGCAACTCCGTGTTCCAGAGAGCTGCCTTCAACACGTCGCTTTCCTCTTGGAGTTGAATCCGGCCATCACGCACCGGCATCCTCACGTCCTGCCGCTCAGTGATGGTCTTGTCCACAACGCGCATCGCCGGCACAGTGATCCAGCTGTCCGGCACGGCGCTCTCCACCTGGAAGTCTTCCGCAGTCAGTTCGCCCGGTATCACACGATGAGGCAGCCACGGAAGCGAGAGTACGTCAGCTGGCATCGGCAGCGCTTCTCCCACGTATTCGCCACCTCTGGCCACCACCTTCCCGTCCGCGATCACCAGCCTGGGCCGCACTGCCTCCAGATCGTCGATGACCACGGCGTCCGCCAGCCTCCCAGGCCCGAGGCCACCAATCTGCGTGTCCAGACCCAGATATCGTGCCGGATTCAGGGTAGCCATCTGGATGGCAACTACCGGTGGCACGCCTCCCTCAATGGCAGCGCGGACGAGGCCGTCCATGTATCCCTGGCTGAGTATCGCGGCAGGATCCATCCAGTCTGGAGTGAGCATCACTCGGCTGGTGTCCACACCGGGCTGGTCCGTGATCAGGTCCAGCAAATAGTCCAGGTCCTGGCGGATCGATCCTTGGCGAAGCATGACGTGCAGGCCCAGACGCAGTCGGTCCCTGGCTTCCTCGGCGTTAATGGCCTCGTGGCAGGAGGTCAATCCGGCTGCCACCAGGGCACTCAGCTTCTGGAGCGCCGCACCCGTGGTATGACCTTCGATCCGCTTCTCGTAATGCTCAGCGATCTCGAACTTCCTGAAAAGGTCCTGATCGCAAGAGACCACCCGCACCCAGGGGGTCACCTCTGAGATGGCCCTCATCTCGGGCCTCGACAACCACGACTCCACCTCCTCGGTGGAGAGAACAGGCGGGCCCTCCAACTCGGGAAGGGGTGGCGTGGCCACAGGAACACTGAAGAAGAACTTCAAGGGAAGGCCCCTGGTCATCGTGAAGAGGGCCTCCAATCCCTGCGATCCTAAGGCGCCCACCGCCTCGTGGGGATCGGCCATCACCGCGGTTGTGCCAGTGGCAAGAAGGTGCGGGGTAAGCGAAACCGGATTGGCGAAGAAATCGACGTGGGCGTGGGCATCCACGAATCCTGGGATGAGATAGGACCCTCCGATGTCCAGTATGTCGCGGCCGGGGTTGAGCTTCTCACTGGGAGGGCCCACGTAGGCTATGCGACCCCCGCAAATCGCTATGTCCTGACCCTCCAGTATCTCACCGGAATAGACGTTCACCAGCCTGGCGTTGCACAGGTACAGGTCAGCTGCTCGCCTGCCCAGAGCCACCTCAACCAGCGCTTGTCTGCTCTCTTGGCTGTGCGCTGACTGTGTTCTCACTTTGACAGCCCCAACACCCGGGCGGCGTTGCCCCCCAGAATCTTGGC
This sequence comes from uncultured Anaerolineales bacterium, assembly GCA_964351925.1. Classification (GTDB taxonomy): domain Bacteria; phylum Chloroflexota; class Anaerolineae; order UBA7937; family B3-Chlor; genus JAUVXJ01. The sequence goes on from CAYGQI010000019.1 coordinate 11,154, forward strand.
CTTGCTCTCCTCGCTGAGTTCCAGGCTCCGTACGGCGGCGATGTTGCCTCTGATGTCGGTCAAAGACGGCCAGTCGGAACCGAAGATGATCTTATCGGCGTTGCGCTCCAGGTTGGGAAAATAGGCAGGGAGCTTCAACGGCGGCAAACCTGTGATCTCCATGTAGACGTTTCTGTGCAACTGAGCCATGAAGAACGCTGCTTCATACCAGAAACCCCGGCCGCTGTGGGCCATGATCATCGTCAGTTCGGGGAAGTCCACAACCACGTCATCTACATAGAGAGGATCGCCGTACTTGAGACGCGCTCCTCGAAAGACCGAGGAGCCTGTGTGGACCATGATGGGGATGCTCAAACGCTGAGCCTCGTCGTACAGCGGATAGAGCCTTGCGTCATTCACGTAGAAGTGCTGATAGGTCGGGTACAGCTTCAGGCCCCTGCAACCCAGATCGTTCACGCAGTGGCGCAACTCCCCTGCCAGATCAGCCGTGACATAGGGGTTGATGTTGGCGAACGGTATCAGGCGGTCGCTGGATCGGCACAACTCGGCGACGCGTTCGTTGGGACTGGTCCCGGTTATGAGAGGGTTGGTCTCAGCCAGCGCGACCGCATAGTCTACGCCCTGCTCATCGAGGTACTCGAGTATGGCCTGCGGACTGCTGAGCACCTGCCTCAGGTGGGCGAGAGTCGCCTCACCGCCATACTCTCTCAGCCATCCGGTGAACCACTCGCTGTACTCGCTTGCAGTGGTCACGTGGAAATGGAAATCGATGATGGGTGCAGTCATAACCACGCTCTCACCCTCTCCACGCTCTCGCGAAGATGGGCTTCAGTGTTCACCTCAAGAATCAACACCCCTTCGTAGCCTCCTTCTACCAGCCTGTCCATGATTCCCGCGTAGTCCACCTGGCCGCTGCCGAGCGGCAAATGATCTCTCACGCCTGGCCCGTCTGCACCATCTGGCAGCGCATCGTGGAGATGCACCTCGCCTATCAGCCCCCAGTGCTGACGGAGGAACTCAAGCGCATCACCGCCGTCGACCGCCAGATGACCAACATCCAGGCAGACCCTCATGTCGCGTTCCTTCACTAGAGGTAGGATCGCCTTCAAAGGGAACCGCTCTAGATTCTCAACACAGACCTCCCGCGGGGAAACCATCCCTCCGATCTCGTCCAGAGTCCTGGCAGCGCAACAAAGCATCTCGTCCAGAAGCGGGCGCTTCTCTTCATCCGGCATCACCTGAATCGTGGCTAGTAGGGAACTCCACATACCCCAGAGATGAAGCACGTACGACTCGATCGACAGGGGTTGGGCCAACTCCACCACCTTGGCCACACACTGCACAGTGGCCTTGCGGACCGGCTCAGCCAGGCTGAGTCCATCCAGCCACAGGAAAGGCAGGTGCACGGTGCACGCAAACCCCAGTTCCTGCTGCAGTTCGGCGACGCCTCTGTAGTACCCTTCGTCGAAAGCATCGGGAAAGAGAGTCGTGAAGTCACCGTTCAGTTCAACAGCTTGCAGACCGAAGTCCCCTATCAACCGTCGAATCGCATCCAGATGCAGATTCCTGGCCCCTTCGGGTCCCCCGACGCTCCCGGCCCAACCCACCAGCGGGATCAAGGCAGCCCCAATTCTCAAGCATCACCCCCCTTGATCCTATCCAGCCAGGAAGCCCTGCCACAATTATCGTCTTCGGGGTACTTCTTGGCATTCCTCGCCAGCTTGTCCACGACAGCCGTGGCTACATCTAGATGAAGGGCCTCGGCGAAACTCAGGGCGTAGATGAGTACGTCTGCCAGTTCTTCGCCAATCAGCTTAAGTCGGCCCGCATCCTCTGCCAGCGCCCAGGCTTCGTCCTGTGCCAACCACTGGAACTGCTCCATGAGCTCGGCCGCCTCCACGGCGATGGCCATGCTCAGGTTCTTGGGTGTGTGGAATCTTCCCCATTCCCGTCTATCCCGGAATTCCCTGACCAGCTCCCTCAGTTCAGACAGTGTGGTATCGCTGTCGTTCATGCTACTCACACCAATCTGGCTCCGTATCATCGAAAGCATCAATGGTCAGACGTATCTGATCGCTGCCGTCGCGACGCACAATGTAGACCTCCCGAGCGTTGAGACCCTCGCCGAGACCCGTGTAGGCCACACAGACGATCCACTGTCCATCCGGCGACCATCGAGGCTGTTCTGCTCCCAAGGGGAACGCCGTGATTCGCCTGGCCCCGCTCCCGTCAGCCTGCATGATGTAGATCTGCTGATTGCCATCCCTGTTCGACGTGAAAGCGATCTCATCCCCGGTCGGCGACCACGCGGGCTGCAAGTCCTGAGCTGGGTCCTCCGCCAGAGGGGTGGCGCTCCCCGTATCCAATGAAATGGTGAATATGTCCCAGTTGCCTTCACGGTGGCCAGAGAAGAGCAGCGCCGAACCGTCGGGAGCCCAGCTCGGCTGCTCCACCACGAAATCCTCTTGCGTCAATTGGTACTGGTCGCTGCCGTCGGGGTTCATGAGGAACAATTGGCTGGGGCCGTAGCGATCCGACACGAACGCGATGGTCCCCTCGTCAGGCGCCCATAAGGGCCAGCGGTCACCGCCCAAGCTGGCCGTGAGATTCGACTCCCTTCCAGTCTGGAGGTCCAGGAGCCAGACGTCGGAACCACCGTCATCGGCGACAAGCGTGAAGAGCAGTCTCCTCTGATCCCCACAAGACGGCTCACGCTTTTGCCCTTGACCACTCGCGATGGACGTCAGTTGACTTCCATCGGTCCGCATCCTATAGATCTCGTAGTTCGCTTCACGGTTGCTGGAGAAGGCTATGACCCCTGGAGGCGGAATGGCCACCACGACTGAGCGCGACTCAACTGCCCCGCCTGAGACAGCGGAAACCCGCACGCTCAGTCGATGCTGCCCCGGTAGCTCGGCATGCCAGGAATGGGATACCGACCAATCGCCAACCAAGGCAATCCGAGGGCTGGACATTGCGTCGGCCACAACACCATCTACCAGCAACTCCGATCTGAGCAAGCCGCGCCCTGAACTGACGGCGTGAACAACCACAGTCTCGCCTTCAGCGATCACAAAGCCGTTGGGTGGTGATACGATGCTCACCTGGGAGACGCCAGCGCCGACCGAAGCACTCGTCAGGGCGATAACGCTCAGCGCCAGGCATACCAGGGAAAACAGGAGGCCAAGCGGAACCAGTATCCCTATTCCAGGATGAGGTGTTGGCTTACGCACGCCGCACCACCCTGCCTGCACAGCCCCGACATTATACCTGCCAACCCCCACAAACACAATCGCAGAGATCCGACCTCAAGACCTCTGCGATCGAGGACACCAAGTTTATTCAGATCTTGTTGGCTGGTCGTTATCCCTTGAACGTTATCCCGTCAACGTTGAGGAGCACCTCCCTGCTCGCCGTGGGCCACTTCTTCCACAGCCTGACGAAGAGGGTCAGGCTATTGGACTCGGCCTTCACGTTCATGCAGAAAGAGTCCAACTCGTCCCCGGGCTCCGTGCGTGGGTAGACCTTGTCCCATGGAACGTCCGTCCAGACAGCGAGCGTTGACCAATCGGTCCCCCCAGTCTGGTCGATGCCCACCTGAGCCACATAGCCCCAACTGATCGGGTCTGGATCTCCCCACAGCGAACGGAGCATGCCATGCATGCACAACTCGTAGGTGGTCCCGGCCGTCACGGAGAGCTTCTGGTAGATGCCCGCGTACCGGTTGGGATCCGACGCCCCGCGACAGAACGTGTTTATCTCGATGAGCTGAGAGTGGGCGCCGTCGTACACCACAGGAGGCCAGGTGTCATCGTGAAAGCTAGCGGTCATCTCGCCGCCGTTGTCGAACTTTTGCCAGCCGTATGCCACACCGCCAACACCAAAGCCACCTTCAAAATCGCCATTCGCCACGAGGCTGCTCCCCGGATCGGCGATGGAGGGCAGAACAACGACAGCTGCCAGGAGAGCCATCAACGCCAGTAAGGATCCTACTCCCACCCCGATTCTGATTCTCATCGCTCCTCCCTCTCTTCACTCCGTGTAGCCCCGGCAACTGCGCCATCTTGCCGGGCCGTCGCGGCCAACAGGCATGTGGCCGCGTGCTACTCAGGAACTGTCATCAAGCGCCGGATGCATCACCCCCTTTCAGGACGATCGAGGCCCGATTTCGCAGCACACAGGCCTGCGACCGTCAATAGGCAGTCACACCGGACAAGTTCTGCCAACCCAGTACCTCTCAGCGTACAGCGGATTGGGCCCTGCCGCAATATCCATGACGTTGAATCTGTCGACGCAGCCGACGCCGTCGCGCGCGGCGTCAATAGAGAGGTTTGCAGAGTATCTCGTTGACTCGCAGATCGAAGAAGTCCTGGGCATTTGCTGCCCTCAGAACCACTGCCGTATCCGCGCCGCGCCCAGTGCCGGCGATAGCCAGCACAGGCTCGTCGGTACGAATCAGTCCCGCGTCGGCCGCCATGAGCGTTATCTCGCATGCCACCTTCATGCCTTCGCCAAACAGGCGTAGAGTGTAGGCGATGATCTCGTCCAGTTCGTAGGTGTTCAGTTTCCGTCGAACTGCACGATTGACGCCGCCGAAGGCATGCTGACAGGTGAGCAGCCGCGCCCCGCGGGCCAGTATCGCCGCTCTGTTCTCCTCAGTCAACTCCTGGGCATTGGGCTCGCTGAGACCGGTCGAATGGGTGACTACTACCAGGTCACGATCGGCGAACAACTCGGCAGCTCTGCGACCCGTATCCCCGCCTGTGGTCGCCACCAACACCTGACGAAGGCCCAGTTGCCCTGCTCGCTCTTTGGCAATCTTCAGAGCAGTCTCGGTGTTTTCTTTTCCAGGTCTGTCGAAGTAAGTGATCCTACTGACGGTCGAGGCCATTCTACCCCCTATCTGATCGTCAAAGGCATTGCCGCTCTCCACCTCGGCACAAACGAAACACGCGACCATCGTTTTCCGTCTAAGGTCGCGCGTAACTGATTACATAGGATTTGCGTCCCTCGCGAAGCGATCGACTGCACTCGCACGAAGCCAGGCGCCCACCGCGGACGGATCGAGTGAGGGGTTCTCAAAAGCTATGGAATACTACCACCGTACCCCGCCCGGGGTACCCGTGCCACCAGCATGCTGGATCGCTTGATCGATCGGCACAATCGGCGCCCCAGCAATGATATGCTACGCCCGCCGCCTGTTGGACCAGCGCATGGCAGCGTATCCACCCAGCCCGGCGAGACCACTTCCCAGGAGCAGCAGGCTGCTAGGCTCCGGGACGAACTCCCCGCATATCACCACAAATGCACGAGGATCGAACTCCAGGGCCGGGTCCTCGACCACCACCGAGGCCGCGTTGTCAATCCGCAATCCCGCAGGTACCGTATCGCGGATGGTGCAGGTGATCCTGACAGTCACCGTGGTGCCTGCGGTCACGTCGCCCACATCCACCGTGACCAACTGGCCGACATAGGAAGCGGTGCCTTGGGATGTCCAGACGCTATCGATCCTGATTGCCGGATCCATGTCGTCCGTGACCACCACATCGTACCAGTTCTCCGGGCCAGCCCTGAAGGTGATCTCGAAAACAAACTGCTCGCCCGGGCAGACCACCTTCATGTCGGCCGTCTTGATTGGAGGCACGCTTTGCTGTTGAGCGTGTTCCTGAGCCGGTGTAGCCCAGGCGCTCGAACTGAACGAAAGCAGCGCCACGATGACCAGTGCCATTGTCACGAACGCCAGGAGTCCCCATCGTTTCTCTCGTGTCCGCATGATCTCGTCCTCCCTCCGTAGACGATTGGCCGTTGATGCTCCTCTTGCGGCGTCAAGCGCCGGCTGCTTCTCCCACGATGTAAGCACAGAATCGCCCAAGAGTCAAGCCGCTTCTCTGATTGCGCCCAGATGTCGTCACCTACTGGTGACCAAGACAGTGACCATGCCCGGTGCTCCCTCTTGAGCACCCTCGACACCTTGATCGACTTCGGCTCGTTCTGCCGCATCTGCCTTGCCTGGCCTTGACATCGAAGGCCCAGCAGTGGACAATGGCCAAAGACGCCTGGATGAGCATCGGCATCGAGGTCGATGAGGAGTTCCTAGACGTCGCCACCATCAAGAAGGACACCTTCAAACTGTGAGGACGCGATGGGCCGCACGATCCTGCTCACCGGTCGCCCAGGCGTGGGCAAGACCACTATCATTAAGGAGATTGCAGAAAGACTGGGGAACTCCGCCGGAGGCTTCTACACCGCCGAGATACGAGAGGGCGGCCGTCGTCAAGGCTTCAAGATCATTACTCTGGACGGCGAGGAGGGCATCCTGTCTCACGCAGATGTCAAGGGGCCTCCACGGGTGAGCAAATACGGCGTGAACCTGAGAAACCTAGAAGGGATAGGAGTGGCAGCTCTGATTCAAGCCGTGGCCAACGGACGGTGCGTGGTAGTGGATGAGATAGGCAAGATGGAGCTCTTCTCACAACGATTCCGCGAGGTTGTCCTGGCTGCCATTGAAGGCGACAGCACAGTGGTGGGCACTGTTTTGAAGGCCCGGAACCCCTGGGTAGATGATCTCAAAGCGCTTCCGCAGGTGACCATCCTCGAAGTAACGGAAGCCAATCGCGACCACATGGCACAGCGCGTGCTGAGCCTTCTTGACATCACGTCCACAGCCGCTCGCTGAGCCCTTTCTGAAGACCGCCTCGTCG
>CAYGQI010000020.1:0-12336 GCA_964351925.1 uncultured Anaerolineales bacterium
AGAGAATGGGGGACCGGGGCTTCGGCCCTGGCCCCCCAACTTCGCTGAGGAGAATTGAGGGCAGATAATGCAGAGAGTCTTCCGCACCAGATCAGCGAGGATAGGAGCCACAGTGGCTGCCATGGTGTTGTTGGTAGCCATTGTTCTGTACCTTGGCCAGGCGAAGGGCTTCGGGCCCGTCCAGTATGTGCAGTTGATACTGGACGGCGTCCGTGGTGGGAGCATCTACGCCCTTATCGCGCTCGGTTTCGTGGTAGTTTTCAATGTCACAGGAATCATTAATTTCGCCCAAGGCGGATTCGTGATGTCGGGGGCTATGCTCGCGGTTGCTTTCAACAACCTCGATCTCCCCCTGCCTCCCGCTCTGCAACTGGCCCTGGCGGTCGTCTTCGGAGTAGCCGTTACCACGGTCATCGGCGCTCTGGTAGAGAGACTGACGATCTTTCCCGCGAGACACAGCCACACCCTGACCCTCATTATCATCACCGTGGGGGTCTACATTTTCATGCAGGGTATGGCTCTCCTTATCTGGGGCGCCAATGCTTACAACCTGCCCGCCTTTACCACCTTGGCCCTGGAGGATCAGATCCTTCGCTCCGGAGGTATCATGCTCAAAGCTCAGAGCCTCTGGATCTGGGGGACGTTGGCGGTTGTGCTGGTAGGGCTGTATTTCTTCTTTGAGCGTACCCTTGTGGGCAAGGCTCTGCGCGCCTGCGCTATCAACCGCCGTGCCGCTGAGTTGATGGGCATCAACCCTAGCCGTATGTCCCTTCTGTCCTTCGCTATGGCCGCAGCCCTCGGCGCTATCGGCGGCGTCGTCCTTTCCCCCGCCACCAGGCCCATCTACGACATGGGTCTCAAGTTGGGGCTGAAGGGCTTCATCGCAGCCATCATGGGAGGGATGGTCAGTTCCCCGGGAGCGGTCGTCGGTGGGATCCTGCTGGGGGTGCTGGAGAATGTGGCAGCGGGCGTCACCAGGGCGGGTTTCAAAGACATCTTTGCCTTTGTTGTCCTGATCCTGATCTTGTTCTTCCGGCCGCAGGGCATCATTGGCGGTGGCGAACGGGGCGTTGAGCAGTAGGTAGGAGGTAGCTGCTGATGCAAAGAGAAGGTTGGAGGCGCCACCAGATCAGCATCGGCATCGGTGTTTTCGCCATCGTCATCTTTCTCTTGGGATGGATCGAGATGGCAAGGCCGCTGGGGTTCGAGTTCTCGGATGTGACCGGTGGCATCGTCGGCTTTGACACACTGATACGTGTGGGCCTTCTGACCATAGTGGTTGTAGGACTGAATATGTTGATGGGCCACGCCGGGCAGATCTCGCTGGGGCAGGCAGGCTTCTATGCCATCGGCGCTTACGTCTCCGCGATCATGACTACCAGGGCAGCCAGTCGGGGCATAAACGTGCTATTCCCAGGGGTCATACGCGAGGAGTGGTGGTGGTGGCCGTGGCTGATGATCCTGGCCGGGATGGTGGTCACGGGAGGCATCGCCTACCTCATCGGGCGGCCCGTCCTGAGGCTGAAGGGTCACTATCTGGCCATGGGCACTCTGGGTGTGGGCCTCATTATCTTCGTCCTCTTTCGAGAGGGGGGCACCTTCACGGGTGCGTCCGACGGCGTGGGCAGCGTTCCGCGATTGTGCATCGGCAGCTTCGAGATGTGGCCGAGAGAGAGGTACTACTTCCTCGTCTGGGCTGTGGCTCTTGCTGTAATGTGGCTTTCTCTCAACATCGTCAACTCACGCGTAGGGCGCGGCTTGCGGGCCATCGAAGGCAGCGAACTCGCGGCCCAGACCATGGGAGTTGACATCGAGAAGTTCAAGCTCCAGGTGTTCGTCCTCAGCACAGTCTATGCCAGCATCGCTGGGAGCCTCTACGCTCACTATCAGACGCTAGTAAACCCCACGCCTTTCGGGTTTGTGGGCTCGCTGGATCTGGTGATCATGGCCGCGTTGGGGGGGTTGGCCAGCATCTGGGGAGCTCCTTTCGGAGTGGGGATCATATACGTGATCAAGGAGGTACTGCGTGCCAGACTGCAGACGCTCCTTCGTGGCGCCGGTGGGGAACATGAGATCATCATTTTTGGTCTTCTCCTGGTGCTGATCATGATCTTCATGCCGCAAGGGCTGAGTTATGCGGCGGGCAAGGCCTTTGGCTGGTTGCGCAACCTGAGTCGCCGAGAGAGGAAGAATCCCATTGATCATCTGGCGGAAAAGGCAACGTGAAGCAGGCCGATACCGGAGGAGACGTGGCGGAGAACACGATTCTGGACATAGCAGATCTGAAAAAGGCGTTCGGCGGCTTGCTAGCCCTGGACGATCTCACTTTTGATGTCAGGCGTGGTGAGATCTTCTCCATCATCGGTCCCAACGGCGCTGGCAAGACCACCATCTTCAATCTCATCTCCGGAGTGTTGCCCACGACTAGCGGAGAGATCAGGTTTCAGAGCAAGGCGATCAATGGACTCAAACCGCATGTGATTGCAGGCTTGGGTCTGTCTCGCACCTTCCAGAACCTGCAAGTCTTCAACAACATGAGCGTGCTGGAGAACGTGATGGTGGGTCGCCACCTCCAGAGCGCATACGGGATGATCAGTGCCGGCCTGAGGTTGCCGGGAGGACAGCGAGAGGAGAGGGAGATTGCAGACAGGGCCATGGAGCACCTGGCCTTCGTGGGTCTAGATTCTGCTGCCGCCATGGGTGCGTCAAGCCTCCCCTTCGGCAAGCAGCGCACTCTAGAGATCGCCCGCGCCATGGCTACGGAACCGAAGCTGCTGATGCTGGATGAACCGGGGGCGGGCCTGAACAGGCCGGAGAAAGAGGCCCTCGACGGTCTGGTGCGGCGCATCAGGGATCGCGGGGTCACGGTTGTCCTGGTGGAGCATGACATGGCCTTCGTCATGGGCATCGCGGAGCGCATCATTGTCCTCGATTATGGCGAGAAGATAGCCGAGGGCACGCCCGACGAGGTGCAAAAGGATCCCAAGGTCATTGCTGCCTATCTTGGCGATGAGGAGATACATCTGATCTGAGAGGCTCTCGGATTCTGGGTGGTGCGGTCCCCCGGCCTGGCTGCTTGAGACGTCGAAGAGGTAGAGAATGCTGCTGGAGATCAGAGACATCAATACCTATTACGGGAGTATCCATGCCTTGAAGGATGTCTCGATACATGTCGATCGGGGAGAGATTGTGACTGTCATCGGAGCGAACGGTGCCGGGAAGACGACTCTTCTTAACACCATCTCGGGGGTCTTGCACTCGAGATCGGGAGAGATCCTTTTCGATGGTCAGGGGATTGGCAAACTGTCGCCGGACAAAGTGGTCCGAGTAGGAATTAGCCAGGTGCCCGAGAGACGGCAGGTGTTCTCAACCCTGAATGTGCTGGACAACCTGCTGCTGGGTGCCTATCTCCGCCGCGGCAGGGACAAGAAGGACCAGGTTCGGACTGATCTCGATTCTGTGTTCGAGATCTTCCCGGTGTTGAAGGATAGGCAGAAACAGATGGGAGGTACTTTGTCGGGAGGGGAGCAGCAGATGTTGGCCCTGGGTAGAGGACTGATGGCCAAGCCCAAGCTTCTGTTGCTGGATGAGCCTTCCTTGGGGTTAGCTCCCTTGTTGGTCAGGGAGATCTTCAGGGTCGCAGGGGAGCTTCGCGAGCATGGAACCACCATCCTGCTGGTGGAGCAGAACGCCAGGGCTGCCCTCAGATTGGCCGACCGGGGCTATGTGCTGGAGACAGGCGAGGTCGTCGTGGAAGGGACATCTGAGGAACTGCTGGGCGACGAACGCGTACAAGAGGCCTATTTGGGAGGATTGGGCTCCTGAAAACGGCGGTGATAACTACCCAGTGGTCTTAGGATGATCGTGGTTGGGACCGTGCTGCCAACAGCTTGGCGGCTCGCACGCGAGTGGTAAGGGGAAATGGAGGTTTCTGATGAAGGCTTTGCTGTCGGGGAATGAGGCCGTGGCTCGCGGCGCCTACGAGAGCGGCGTCGTATTCGCCAGTTCCTATCCGGGCACTCCCAGTACCGAGATCTTGGAGAACATCGTGCAGTATAAGGAGATATATGCTGAGTGGTCGCCCAATGAGAAGATTGCCCTGGATGGTGCCATCGGCGCGGCCTACGCGGGGAAGCGATCTCTGGCAGCCATGAAGATGGTGGGCTTGAACGTGGCCGCCGAGGCCCTCTTCTACTCCTCGTATACGGGGTTTGACGGGGCGTTGGTCATCGTCAGCGCGGATGACCCCGGGATGCACAGTTCTCAGAACGAGCAGGACAACCGGTATTACGCCAAGTTCGCCAAGGTGCCGATGCTGGAGCCGACAGATAGCCAGGAGGCGAAGGACTTCGTGGGGCTGGCCCTGGAGATCAGCGAGAAGTTCGATACCCCGGTGATTCTGCGTATGACAACGCGCATCTGTCATTCCAGCGGCCTGGTTGAACTGGGCGAGAGGAAGGCTGGTGCGCCCGAACGTAAGCCCTTCGCGCGCAATGCGATGAAGTATTCCATGATCCCCGGCTTTGCCAAACGTCGTCACCCTGTTATGGAGCAGCGTCTCAAGGACCTGGCAGAGTACGCCGAGACCTTCCCCTACAACAAGGCGGAATGGGGGGATCACGCCCTGGGAGTGGTGGCCAACGGCGTGGCCTACCAGTACGCGCGAGAGGTTTTCCCAGAGGCGTCGTTCCTCAGGCTGGGCATGAGTTGGCCACTACCAGAAAAGCTGATCCGGGACTTCGCCTCTCAGGTGGACAAGGTAGTAGTAGTGGAGGAATTGGACCCCTTCTTGGAAGAGCATTTGAAGATGATGGGCATAGAAGTCGCAGCAGGTAAGGATATCTTCCCCATCCTGGATGAGTTCAACCCTGGTATTGTGCGCGATGCGGCCTACAAGGCGGGACTGGTGAAAGAGACGGTGGAGCCGCAAAAGGTGGATGTGGGCCCATTGCCGCCCCGCCCGCCCGTGCTCTGCGCGGGTTGTCCCCACAGGCCGGTATACTACCTGCTCAAGAAGTATGGGTTGGTGGTAAACAGCGACATTGGCTGCTATGCGTTGGCTGTACTGCCTCCCATAGCCACCACGGATACCCTTGGTTGTATGGGTGCCAGCATCGGAGTGGCCCACGGCATCAACAAGGCAGGAGTGGAGGAGAGGGCGGTGGCCACGATCGGAGACTCCACCCTCTGGCATGCCGGAATGCCTGGCCTGCTCAACGTCGTCTACAACAAGAGCAACACGGTGACCCTCATCTTGGACAACTTGACCACAGCGATGACGGGGCATCAGCCACATCCGGGCACAGGTCGCACTTTGATGGGCGAAAAGACGGTGAAGGGGGACTTTGAGGCGCTGGCTCGCGCCATGGGCTACGAGGAGGTTCGTACTGTCGATCCTCTCAATCTCAAGGAAACGGAGGAGGCCCTGAAGGCCTCGCTGGACGCCAACAAGCCAGCGGTACTCATCACGCGTTCCCCCTGCATCTTCATGTATGAGAAGAGGCCAGGGCTCTACGAGGTGGATGCGGAGCGCTGCAACGCCTGCGGTCGCTGTTTCGAGATCGGCTGCCCGGCCGTGGTCCGGAGCGAAGAGATTCACGAGAAATCCGGCAAGGCCAAGGCCGAGATCAACACCATTTTGTGCTTTGGGTGCTCCGTTTGCGAGCAGGTCTGCGCCCGCAAGGGCATTCATGCACTGGAGGGGTAGGGACTGTGAAAACAACTAACTTCGCGCTGGTTGGAGTTGGTGGTCAGGGCGTCCTGTTGGCCTCGGACATCCTGGCCGAGGTGGGCGTCGAGGCTGGCTACGATGTGAAGAAATCTGAGGTGCACGGCATGGCCCAGAGAGGGGGCAGCGTCCTCAGCCAGGTCCGCTGGGCCGACAAGGTCTATGCACCGCTGGTGGGTAACGGTGAGGTAGACTACCTGATCTCCTTCGAGTTGCTGGAGGCACTCCGCTGGCTTCAGCTCCTCCGGAAAGGAGGCACAGCCATCGTCAACGAGCAGAGGCTACCCCCATTGGCCGTCAGCTCCGGAGGGATGGAGTATCCTGGCCTGGAGCAGATCAAGAAGGCTCTGGCCGCGGGGACCGGGGCATACCACATTGTGCCTGCCCTGGCCAAGGCTGAGGAGCTAGGGACCGAGCGAGCGACCAACGTAGTGCTCGTCGGCGCCCTGTCCAAGTTCCTCGATGTCCCAGAGAAGGACTGGCTGACGGTTATCAAGCGGCGTGTGCCGGCGAAGTACTTGGAGCTCAATCGCAAGGCCTTCGATGCAGGTAGAGCTTTGTGAGCTGGTGGTGCTGACCGCGAAACCTGGATGTGGCCACCTGTTGTAGATGCCGACGGATTGGCCAAGCCAGGCGGTCCAAAATCGCTTTCTAGGAGGAAAGATGGCGAAGAAAGAATATCTGATCTGGAACAAGGAAATGGAAACCATGCCCCGCGAGGAACTGGGCAAGGTGCAGTTGAAGCGCATGCAGGAGACCCTGAAGAGGGTCTACAGCAAGGTGCCCTTGTACAAGAAGCTCTACGACGATGCGGGTATCAAACCAGCGGACCTGAAGTCTCTGGACGATCTGGCCAAGTTCCCCTTCACGGTTAAGCAGGATCTGCGGAACAACTACCCCTTTGGGCCGTTTGCCGTGCCTTTGGAGGAGGTATCACAGATCCATGCCACCAGCGGCACCACCGGGAAGATGACCGTCACCGGCTACACCGACAATGACATGAAGGTCTGGGCCGATTGTATGGCGCGGGTTTATACTGCGGGTGGAACGAAGAAGGGGGACATCATCCACAACGCCTATGGCTACGGACTGTTCACCGGTGGCCTGGGCTTCCACCTAGGCGCTCACGAAGTAGGGGCGACTGTGGTCCCGGTCTCGGGCGGCCTCACCCAGCGCCAGGTGACGATCATGCAGGATTTCGGCTGCACCGTGCTCACGTGCACGCCTTCCTACGCCCTGGTGTTGGCGGAAGCGATTGAGGAGGCGGGGCTGGATCCCAAGAAGGATCTGAAACTGCGCATCGGTTTCTTTGGGGCCGAGCCCTGGACGGACAAGATGCGGCAGGAGGTAGAGAAGAGGCTGTCCGTGGAGGCCTTCGACATCTTTGGTCTGGCGGAGATCATCGGCCCGGGCGTTTCGGTGGAGTGCCCGGCGCACAACGGACTGCACATCGCTGAGGACCACTTCTATGCCGAGATTATCGATCCGAGTTCGGGCGAGCCTCTGCCCTACGGCACCCCCGGGGAGTTGGTGTTCACCACTCTGACCAAGGAGGCCTTCCCGTTGGTGCGGTACCGAACCAGGGATCGTACCGTGTTGCACGCCGAGAAGTGCGAATGTGGTCGGACAGTCGTTCGCATGGGCAAGATCACGGGGCGCACTGACGACATGCTGATCATTCGCGGCGTGAACGTTTTCCCCTCTCAGATAGAGGATGTCATACTCAGCTTTGCGGAACTCTCACCTCACTACATCATCTATGTGGACCGTCCGAAGGACATGGACGTGTTGTCGGTGGAGGTGGAAGCGACCGAGAAGCTGTTCAACGAGGGCTCGGGCACCTTGCGGGAGATGGAGGGGAAGGTACAAAAGGCCCTGGCCGAGGCTTTGTACGTGTCGTGCGGCGTGAACATCAAGGAACCTTTTGGCATCCAGCGCAGCGAGGGCAAGGCCAAGCGCGTCGTTGATCGAAGGAAGCTATAGCCTGAGGCAGTGGCTCCCGGGCTAACCACAGCTTGTCAGGCACGCGTGGGGGTGCAAGCTGCCGACACCTGGGTGGTGTGTGCCTTGCACCCCATGTGTTACCGGTGATAAACGTTGGGGATGGCGAGGATGGAATTGGCCGGCACTCCGAGGACCAGACCAAGAAGGCAAAGGGTGAAAGGAGTAATTGCACGATGAATTTCTACGGCAAGGACATAGTCATCCTTGAGGGGGCCCGCACCCCGTTGGCGCACTATGGTGGGTCATTGAAGGATGTCCACCCCGCAGATATGTCCGTCCATGTGGCAAAGGAGGCCATGAGGCGATCTGGGGTGGAGCCGGACTGGATAGACCATGTCGTTTGGGGAAACGCCTCGCAGTCCAGTGGGGATGCTCAGTACCTGTCTCGTCACATAGCTCTCAAGGCGGGCTGCCCGATACCGGTGCCGGCCTTGAACCTTGGTCGGATCTGTGGATCCGGTCTGGAGGCCATCGTCACCGCGGGCCGCATGCTCATCGTGGACGATGAGTATAAGTTCATCCTGGCTGGCGGTGTGGAGGCCATGGACCAGATGCCCTTCGTCATCAAGAACGCTCGCGATGGCCTCGGGTATGGCGCCGGGGTGATCGAGCACTGGGTGGACGAGAACTTCATAGACTCGTACAACGGTTTGCGTATGGCTTTGACCGCCGAGAATCTGGTGGAGAAATACAGCATCCCACGGGCTGAACAGGACGAATTCGCCTATCGCAGCCACATGTTGGCCAAAGCAGCGCGCGACAGCGGACGTCTGGCGAAGGAGATTGCGCCCATAAACGTACCTGCCGGCAAGCGTGGCGAGACCAGGCTCTTCGACCAGGACGAGCGGATCCGCGATGATACGACGGT
Organism: uncultured Anaerolineales bacterium; assembly: GCA_964351925.1. Lineage (GTDB taxonomy): Bacteria > Chloroflexota > Anaerolineae > UBA7937 > B3-Chlor > JAUVXJ01. Next base: position 8,601 of record CAYGQI010000020.1, read on the forward strand.
GGAGAAGCTATCCAAGCTGAGGCCAGCGTTCAAGGCAGACGGCACGGTGACCGCGGGGAATGCGTGTCCAATCACCAACGGTGCGGCTTCCGTGGTGGTGACGACTATGGATGTGGCCAAGGAACGCGGACTGAAGCCACTGGCCAGATTGGTGTCCTACGGCGCCATGGGCTGCGACCCTGACATCATGGGCATCGGACCAGTCCCGGCCACCAAGCAGGCTCTTCAGCGGGCCGGGTTGAAGCTGAAAGACATTGACATCCTCGAACTGAACGAGGCCTTCGCGGCTCAGTATCTGGCCTGTGAACGGGAGCTGAAGAACGACCGAGAGATCACCAACGTGAACGGTGGTGCAATTGCCCTGGGGCATCCCACAGCCTGCACCGGCGTTCGTATCTCTCTCACCGCCATGTACGAACTGAGGGAGCGTAACCAGCGGTACTGCCTGGCAACCATGTGCATCGGCGGCGGGCAGGGTATGGCGGGGATCTTCGAGAATCTGACCTAGCGGTCTGTTCCAGGCCGGCCCCGCACTGGCAGGTATTCCCTTCTGAGGGTTCTGATGGACGAAGTCGTAATCGTTGATGGTGCACGTACGGCATTCGGTGGTCTAAACGGTGGACTGAAGGGGGTCACAGCCACAGAGCTGGGGGCAGTGGCTGCCCGGGAGGCGCTGGCGCGGTCCAACGTCGATCCTAGGTCCATTGACCACGTGATCTTCGGGAACGTCGTGCAGACCTGCAAGGATGCTCCCTATCTGGCGCGTCACATTGGCATGGCGGTGGGGGTTCCCATAGAGGTACCAGGCTTGATCGTGAACCGCCTCTGTGCTTCTGGTCTAGAGGCGCTGGTGGTCGGGGCCCAGCAGTTGCTCTTGGGAGATTCGACGGTGGTGCTGGCTGGCGGCAGTGAGAACATGACGCAATGCCCTCACCTGATCCGTGGTGCGCGGGATGGATTTCGTCTGGGAAACGTGGAGGTTGAGGACTACGTGCTCGTGGCGCTGACAGACCAGTGGAACGGGTTGCCAATGGGCCTCACGGCTGAGATACTGGCGGAGAGGTACCATATCACTCGGGAAGAGCAGGATGAGTTCGCCTACCGCAGCCATAGCCGGGCGGCGGAGGCCAGGGAGAATGGACGGTTCGCCGAGGAGATAGTGGGGGTAGAGACCAAAGACCGCAGGGGAAGCATCAAGGTGGTGAACCGGGACGAGCACATCCGCGCCGACGCGAGTGTGGAGAGCCTTGGCCAGTTGCCGCCGGTGTTCAAGAAGGACGGCACGGTGACCGCCGGCAACGCCTGTGGCATTAACGACGGGGCGGCGGCCATGGTGATGACCACTGCCAGGCGGGCCAAGGAGATGGGCCTCAGGCCACTGGGGCGGCTGGTATCCTGGGCCAGTGTGGGAGTCGAGCCCGACATCATGGGCATCGGCCCAGTCGAGGCCTCCCGAAAAGCCCTCCGGCGCGCCGGTAAACAACTGGGGGACATGGAGCTCATAGAGATCAACGAGGCCTTTGCTGCCCAGTATCTGGCTTGTGAGAGGGAACTGGGCCTCGATCGGGACAGGGTCAACGTCAACGGCGGCGCGATTGCCCTGGGGCATCCGGTGGGCGCAAGTGGCGCCAGGACTACTCTCACGCTGCTCTACGAGCTGCGGAAACGCGGACTGAGGCACGGGCTGGTCACTCTCTGTGTGGGTGGCGGTATGGGGATAGCGGCCGTCCTAGAGTGCCTGCAGTGATACTTTGTTCCTCGCCGACCTGTGGCGGTTCCGAGAGGATTTTTTGCTGATCTGAGATGGGCCAGGTATAATTGGAGTAGAATGGTCGTTTTTTGGCTGGCCATTCCTGGAGGAGAAACTGGTATGGTCAAGAAGAGCGTCAGTGAGAGGGAGAAGGATAAGAGCCGCATCGGCGAGGTGAGATGCCTCAACTGCTTCGCGCGCTACAGAGTGCCGCCCAAGGCGGACAGATTTGTCTGCCCGGAGTGTAATTGGGAGTGGCGCGTTTCTTGGGTCAACCCAGAACTGGCGAAGATTCGAGGGCCCATGTGGGACAAGATGGAGCTCTAGGGCCTTGAGAGCAAAGGAACGGCTCCCGGAAACGGAGTCTGTAGGATGGAACAAGGAGGGAAACTGAGCGATGCCTCTCAATAGGAAGATAGGGTACGTCAACCTCTCCACGGGGGAGATCGAGAGCAAACCAATCCCCCGAGAGTTGAGGAAGAAGTACATCGGCGGTCGAGGCCTGGATATGTACCTTCTGTACAATCATACCGAGCCAGGGATCGATGCGCTGGGCCCCGACAACGTAGCACTTATCAGCGCAGGTCTGTTGAGTGCCACGTTGTCGTCAGCGTCAGCTCGCACCCACGTGGCTGCCAAGTCTCCTCTGACCGGAGCTGTAGGTAGCACAAACATGGGCGGCTTCTTCGCACCGGAGATGACCTGGGCAGGGTTTCATCACTTGCTGCTGAAGGGCCAGGCCTCGGAACCCGTCTACATCTGGGTCAACGATGGGAAGATCGAGATCCGGGACGCTTCACACCTCTGGGGCCTGCCAGTGCGGGATACGCAAAAGGCCCTCCAGGATGAGTTGGGACCAGAGGTACAGGTGCTTACCATTGGGCCGGCGGGCGAGAACCTGGTTCGATACGCCAACGTGATGAACGGCATGAAGAATGCTGGCGGCCGCAGTGGCATGGGCGCGGTTCTGGGTTCGAAGAAGGTCAAGGCCATCGCCGCCCGGGGCACTATGGATGTGGAGATCAGGTACCCCGAGCAAGCCCTGGAGTATGACTACGAAGTCATCAAGCACATCAGCGGCACCAAGTTCGCTCAGATCATGGGCAAGTACGGAACCATGTTCATCCAGAGCGTGACCAATTCCACGGGCCTGGTGCGCACTCAGAACTTCCAACACAACCAGCTACTTGACGCCGAGCCGATCGAGTGTGAGAATATTGAGGATTACACCTTCGGGACGGTGGGCTGCTTTGGTTGCATCATCCACTGCCGGCATCGCTACATGGTGGATGGGATCTATGACGAAGGGCCCGAATACACCTCCCAGGGGGCCTTTGGATGGGAAGTTGGGTGCAATGACTTTGAGACTGTGCTGAGGGGCAACCATCTAGTGAATCACTATGGCCTGGACATCCTGGAGACAGGCAGCATGATGGGCTGGGCCTTTGAACTGTACGAAAAGGGCATCCTCACGGATAAGGATACAGGTGGCCTGAAGCTGGAGTGGGGCAACACGGATTCCGTTCTGGAGCTGATTCGACAGATCGCTTTCCGCGAGGGCATAGGCGATATCCTCGCCGAAGGGCCGTTGCGCGCTGCTGCCAAGATAGGCAAGGATTCCCTCAAGTACAACATCCAGGTGAAGGGTATGAGCAATCTTCACTCGGATGAGAGGCCGACCCCTGCCCTGGCTCTGGGCATAGCCACGGGGACCAGGGGTTCAGACCACCTCCGTAGCCGACCGGCCATAGACCTGTACCACCTGCCGGTGCCGGTACTGGAGCAAGTGTACAACAACCCGGTGGCGTACAAGGGCAAGTTCACCTCGGACTACCGGGACTACGAGGGGAAGCCGTGGCAGGTGCTATGGCAGGAGAGGATGTACATGGCCATAGACTGCGCCGGTGTATGCAAGTATCACTGTGTCTTCCTCAGTCCAAACCTGATGAATTTCGAGCACATCTCCAAGTTCCTGCACTACAACAC
>CAYGQI010000020.1:12436-14026 GCA_964351925.1 uncultured Anaerolineales bacterium
AGAGGCTGGGATTGGATAAAGAGCCATCCCACATGCTATAGGGGAGCGTATTGACCATGCAGAAGGTGATTCTGATAGAACAAGACAAATGCACCGGGTGCCGGTTGTGTGAGATGGTTTGCTCTGTCAAGCACGAGGGAGTGAGCAACCCCAGCAGGTCCAGAATCAGTATCATCAAGTGGTTCATGGAAGGCTTCCACATGCCCATGGTCTGTCAGCATTGTATGGAAGCGCCCTGCATTGCGGTCTGTCCCAAGGACGCGCTCTCTAGAGACGAAACGCTAGGCAGCGTGGAGTTGGACTACGATCTGTGCATTGGCTGCAAGATGTGCGTGACGGCTTGTCCCTTCGGCGGGATGGGCATCGATACGGTGACCAACAGGGTCATCAAGTGCGACCTGTGCGATGGCGACCCTCAATGCGTCAGGTTCTGCTTCCCGGGTGCATTGCAGTTCGTGGAGGCCAGTGCTGTTAACCTGAGAAAGAAGAGAGAAGCTGCGTCAAAGCTGGCCGAGTTGATGAGTAAGGTGGCTGTCTAGGTCGGCATATCGTGCCGGCGGTCTGGTGAGGGCATGCTTCGTGTCGTGTTCCGCTGACATGGTGTGCCCTCGTCTGATGTTGAAAGGCAGCTTGTGGAGGGTGGAGGTTGGAGAACCAATCGGTCTTGGTCATCGGTGGCGGGATAGCCGGTATCCAGGCTTCGATTGACCTGGCCAACATGGGCTTTGAGGTCTACCTTGTGGAGGAGACTCCCAGCATTGGTGGTCGCATGGCCCAGTTGGACAAGACCTTCCCTACCAACGATTGCGCGATGTGTATCCTGGCGCCCAAGATGATCGAGTGCGCTGGCCATGACCGCGTACACCTTCTCACCTACTGCGACGTAGTGGAATTGGACGGCACGGCTGGCGACTTCAGGGTTACTGTGCGCAGGAAACCCCGCTATGTGGATGTAGAGAAGTGCACGGGTTGCGGCGACTGTGCCGAGAAGTGCCCGCGTCGTGTACCTGACGAATTCAACGTGGGGCTGGCAAAGCGGAAGGCGGCATACCTGCCGTTTCCCCAGGCGGTCCCCCGCAAGATGACCATCGACGCCCAGTCTTGCCTGTATCTGACCAAGGGCCGGTGTCGCGTCTGTGAGGAGACCTGCCAGGCAGGGGCCATAGACTTCGAGCAACAGGAAGAACTGGTCGAGCTGGAGGTAGGAGCGATAGTACTGGCCACCGGTTTCGATCCTTTCGATCCTGGTTCGTTGAAGGAGTACGGTTACGGCGGGATCGACAACGTCATTACCGGTCTCGAGTACGAGAGGCTGATCTGTGCCTCTGGTCCCACGGGGGGACATCTCAAGCGGCCATCCGATGGCCAAGTGCCACGAGTGATCGCGTTCATACAGTGCGTGGGCTCGCGGGACGTGAACTACCAGCCCTATTGCTCGAGCGTCTGCTGCATGCACGCCACCAAAGAGGCCATCCTGGCCAATGAGCACTACCCCGAACTGAAGTCCTTCATCTTCTACACCGACATGAGAGCGGTGGGCAAGCAGTTTCAAGAGTACATCATCAGGGCCAGGGAAGAGTACGGCGTGGG
>CAYGQI010000020.1:14126-17513 GCA_964351925.1 uncultured Anaerolineales bacterium
GCTTGTGGTTTCTGCCAGGGGCCTCAGGATATCCCCGACTCTGTGATCCAGGCCTCGGCGGCGGCAGCCAGGGTTGCTGAGATATTGGCGAAAAAGAGCAAAGAGCTAGAGCATGCCTAAGACGAGGGTGGGCGTATTCGTTTGTCACTGTGGCAACAACATAGGGGGCGTGGTGCGGGTCCCTGACGTGGTGGAGTACGCGCGCACTTTGCCCAACGTGACCTACGCCGAAGACAACCTCTACACGTGCTCCGAGGAGGGACTGTCTTCGATCAAGGACCAGATCGCCAAGGCGGGACTCAATCGGGTAGTCGTGGCTTCCTGCACGCCACGCACCCACGAGCCGTTGTTCAAGAAGGCGTGCGAGGAGGCGGGGCTCAACAAGTACCTTTTCGAGTTCGTGAATATCAGGGAGCACTGTTCCTGGGTGCACATGCACGATCCGGCCATGGCCACTCAGAAGGCGAAGGAGCTAGTCAGAATGGGCGTGGCCAAAGCAGTCCATCTGGAGCCTCAGGAGGAGTTTGAGAGCGACGTGTTTCCCGCAGCTCTGGTCATTGGCGGCGGTGTCGCTGGCATGAGTGCCGCTCTCGCACTGGCTAATCAGGGCATCCAGGTGCACCTGGTGGAGAGGGAACAGGAGCTGGGCGGACTGATCCGAGGGGTGCAGACTCTGTTTCCCACCGAGCAGGACACCGACGAACTGCTGCGTCCACTGGCGGAGCGGGTGAAGGCTCACCCTCACATCTCGGTCTTCCTGGGCAGCGAAGTGGAAAACGTATCCGGGTTCATTGGCGATTTCGATGTGTCCGTGCGCGCCGACGGCAAGGTGGAGGGCCTCAGAGTGGGCACGATCATCGTGGCCACGGGGGCAGAGGAGTTGAAGCCCGTTGGCCTCTATCGGTACGGCGAGCTACCTAATGTGGTGACGCAGCTAGAGTTCGAGGAGAAGTTCAAGTCTGGTGGTGACGTACCACGCAGTGTGGCGATCATCAACTGCGTCGGGGCTCGCATCCCTGAAAGGACCTACTGCGGCCGCTTCTGCTGCGCCACGGCAATCAAGAATGCCATCTGGATGAAGGAGCGGGATCCCGAGGCCCGGGTCTATGTGCTCCATCGCGATGTGATGGCCTATGGTGTTGAGATTGAGGAGTTCTATCAGCGGGCTATGGAACTGGGCGTCAGATTCCTACGCTATGACGTGGAGAGCCCGCCTGAGGTGTTGGGAGAAGACCGGGCTAAGGCAGTCAAGGTGCAGCATCAGTTGATGGGCAAGGAGGTGACCCTGCCTGTCGATATGGTGGTGTTGACGACGCCCCTCGTGGCCCGAGATGACAATGGGAAGCTCTCCAAGATGCTCAAAGTTCCGCTAGGCAGCGAAGGCTTCTTCCTGGAGGCGCATCTGAAACTGCGCCCGATTGAATTCTCTACCGATGGGGTCTATGTGTGTGGAGCTGCCCGGTACCCATCCAATATCCCGGAAAGCGTTTCGCAGGCGTATGCCGCGGCGGCCAAGGCTTCAATTCCCATTCGGGAAGGGTTGGTGAGAGTGGAGGCCATCACCGCCGTCTGCGACGAGCGGACCTGCAGTGCCTGCGGCAATTGTGTGGAGGCCTGCCCGTTTGGCGCTGTCGAGTTGCAGCAGGGCAGATTCGGCAGAACGGCGTACGTTAACACAGCCCTGTGCAAGGGATGCGGCTGCTGCGTGGCGGCGTGCCCCAGCGGGGCGATGCAGCAGCGGGGCTTCAGCGACAGGCAGGTGCTCAGCATGATCGGTGCCTTGGCCGAGGTAATGACTGGTGGTGTCGAGTAGCGACAGCCTTGGCAACGGCTTCGAGCCCAAGATACTGGTCTTTGCCTGCAACTGGTGCTCCTATGCGGGAGCCGATCTGGCCGGAGTGTCGCGGTTGCAGATGCCCCCCAATTGTCGGGTAATCAGGGTGATGTGCTCGGCGAGGGTGAGGCCGGAGTTCGTGATCACGGCTCTGTCCAAGGGATTGGACGGCGTGCTGGTCCTGGGTTGTCACCCCGGGGACTGCCACTATTCAGAGGGCAACTATTTTACAAGACGGAGGGGCCTTCTTCTCAGGAAGCTGCTAGAATACGTGGGCATAGAGCCAGAGCGGTTCCAGGTTAGGTGGGTGTCCGCCTCTGAGGGTGCGAAGTTCGCGGAGACCGTAGAGCGGGTGACGGAGCAGATCAGGGCCCTGGGTCCCAACCGGCCCCGGAGCGAGGTCCTACCAACGGAGCCAGGAGATAAGTGATGCAGGACAAGCTACAGGAGGTAGTCAGGAAGCTACTTGCCGAGGGGGCCGTTGAATACTTCATCGGGTACTGTCAGAGCTCCCAGCCCCATCGCGCTGTTCCCTGCTTTGTGAGCGACGAAAGCGAGGTGGAGAAGCTGGTTTGGGGCCCCCTTTGCGGGCAGAACCTGAGCAAGTACGTGCTCCGGGCCAACGAACTCGAGGGCAAGGTAGGCATTCTGCTCAAGGGCTGCGACACGCGGGCCATAGTGGAACTGATCAAGCAGCACCAGATCGAGCGGGACAAGATCGTGGCCATAGGCGTGCCGTGCCAGGGGCAGGTGGACGGGAGGAAGCTGGAGAAGGCACTGGGCGTCTCCCTTGAACAAGTCACTAACGTGGAAGATGCTGGAGATGGATTCCTGGTAACGGTCGGGGAAGAGACCAAGAAAGTCCCCAAAGAAGAGGTCCTCCTCGACAAGTGCTTCCGCTGCAAGCACCCGTACGCTTTCCCGTATGACGTCACGCTGGGAGAGGTGGTGCCCTTCACCATCGAGGCCGATGTGGGCGAGTACGCTGCGGTGGAGGAGCTGGAAGCCCTGCCCATCGAGGAGAGAAGGGCCTTCTGGCGCAAGCAGTTTGAGCGGTGCATCCGCTGCAACGCTTGCCGCGAGGCGTGCTACGCCTGCTACTGCAAGGAATGCCTCTTCGATAGGAAGATGCCGCGTTGGCTCGCCGCACCTCCCCTTCTATCCGAGAATGAGATGTACCACCTGATCAGGGCAGTGCACCTGGCGGGGCGATGCATAGACTGTGGAGAGTGCCAGCGGGTGTGCCCTGTGAACATCCCGCTGGGCAGCCTATATAGAAAGATCCAGAAGGACGTTGCGGAGCTATTCGACTACGAGGCGGGGATGGAGATGGACACGGTGCCTCCGCTGGTCAACTTTGAGTTGGATGACCAGGATCCTTTCCTGTAGGAGGGCGTAGTGGACAGAAAGAAGATCAGCAAGTCCGATCTCGGACAGTGGCTGGACAAGATAGCAGAGGAATACGAGCTAATCGGTCCCGCGGAGGAGGACGAGGTTGTTCAGTTCCGGCCGGTGAAATCGAGCTCAGAACTGTCCCTCGAGTATGCCAACTC
>CAYGQI010000021.1:0-6286 GCA_964351925.1 uncultured Anaerolineales bacterium
TGTGAGCTCATGGTGGTAGGAGTATGCCGAGTGTCAACCTCCTAAACTGGCTCCTGGCCCTCTCACCCATCATCGTCGTGCTGGTGCTGATGGTCGGCCTGCGCTGGGGCGGCTCGAAGGCAGGGCCCGTGGGTTGGCTGGTGGCTCTGGCGGTGGGCCTCCTTTTCTTCGGCGCCACGCCCCATGTGCTATTCTACTCGCAGGTCAGGGCCGTGTTGCTCAGCCTCTACGTCCTCTACATCATCTGGATGGCCCTGGTCCTGTACCACGTGGTCAACGAGGCGGGGGCCATCTCCGTCATCGGCAGGACCATCGCTCGCCTGACTGGGGATCGGACACTCCAACTGCTCATCCTCAGCTGGGCCTTCAGTTCGTTTCTACAGGGCGTGGCCGGGTTTGGGGTGCCGATAGCGGTGGTGGCCCCTCTCCTCATCGGCATGGGGTTCAGTCCAGTGGTGTCCGTGGCGGCGGTGGCCATCGGCCACTCCTGGTCGGTCACTTTTGGCGACATCGCCTCGTCGTTCCAGGCGTTGATTGCAGCCACCGGCCTGGAAGGATACGCGCTGGCTCCATGGTCCAGCGTCTTTCTGGGGTTGGCCTGCTTCGGGTGTGGCCTGGCTGCCGTTCACGCCTACGATGGTTTCAGGGGCTTGCGCCGGGCCATGGTGGCCATTCTGGGCATGGGCGCAGCCATGAGCCTGACGCAGTACCTTCTGGCGGTCAACGGTCTGTGGAGCGTGGCTGGCTTCCTCGCAGGACTGGCAGGGATGGTGGTTGGGGGGGCGATGGCCAGGTTGCCCATCTACCGGGGCAGTGAGCGGGACGACACCCTGCCGCAAGAGACCGACGATGGTCGGAAGCGCCCCCGACCTCTCCTGGCCATCTCAGCCTACCTCATCCTGGTGGTCATCGTGACGGCCGCGGAGCTGGTGGCTCCTCTCCACGATCTCCTCAACCAGGTGGTGATCAGCATCAACTTTCCCGCGGTGGGCACGACCCTGGGGTGGGTGACAGAAGCGGGGCCTGGACGGACGATCAGCGTCTTTGGACATGCCGGCGCTCTGCTGGCGTACACCTGCATCATCTCGTTTCTCATCTATCGGTGCACTGGCCACTATAAGTCGGGTGTCGTGGGTCGAATCCTGCGTGGAACCGTGGCCAGTGGAGTGCCGTCGACCATTGGCATCGCCTCCATGGTGGGCATGGCCCTGATTATGGATCACTGCGGCATGGTGCATCTCCTGGCCCGGGGGCTCAGCGAGAGCGTGGGTCCTGCCTTCCCCTTCTTCTCACCTCTGATCGGCATGCTGGGCGCCTTTATGACCGGCAGCAACACCAACTCTAATGTCGTTTTCGCCCCTCTTCAGCTGGCCACGGCGCGGCTCATCGGGATCAACGTCCTGGTGGTTCTGGGCGCGCAAACGACCGGCGGGGCTCTGGGAAGCATGCTGGCCCCGGCCAAGATCATCGTCGGTTGTAGCACCGCAGGGTTGGCGGGCCGCGAGGGCGAGGTGATGCGGAAGACCTTTCTCTATGGCGTGCTCATCGCGGCCTTCATCGGTCTGTTGGCCTGGCTGATCGTCTACCTCGCCTAGGGCGGGTCCTTTCGCCGGCGGTCACGCGGCGCGTGTCCGCTGGTGAGCCACATGTCGTGTGAGGGACAGAATTTCCGCCCCCACTGCGTGTTTTGGCAGTCAAAGCCTGGTGGCCCTCAGGATAGGAGGGCGGGCCAGGGAACGCAGGCTTGGTGGACGTTGCGCTAAGGCTGCAATTGACGTCTGGGCACCCCAGGGTCATAATACCGCCCAACTGTACGCCCGGGTGAGCAGGTTGCTGCCTCGGGCAATTCGGGCAAAGACGGTGGTCAACTGCTGCCCGACTGGACCGCATCTGTGCCGGTGGCGCGGAATGCGGTCCTTCATAAAGAGAGCAAATCGGTACTGGAGAAGAGGCTCTGCACCGTGGCGGACGAGAAGATCAAGATACCCAAGTGCATGAGCACGCAACATCCAGATAACGTGAGCTCTCCTTTCTTTGCGGAGAACTCGGAGCTGGGCGGCGAGGACGAGATTCAGGAAGCGTACTACGCTTTCTCGCACCTGGGGTGCGACGAGCAGATGTGGGACTGCGAGGGCAAGGAGGTAGACGCCTTCGTGGTCAAGAAGTTGCTGACCAAGTACGAGGCCTTCTTCGCCGACACCAGGCTGGGGAGAGATGCCTTCATCACTCTGAGGGTTCCCAACCCCACCATAGAAAAGACTGAGGCCAAGGTCCTCCTGGAGACTCTGGAGGGCATCCCCCGGTCGTTTGACGCCGCCAGGCTTTTCTACGGGGACGACGTGCCCCCGGTCTTCGAAGTCATCCTCCCCATGGCCGACTCGGCCGTCAGCCTGGACCGCGTATACCGGTACTACCGCGATTTCGTGGCCGGGAAACAGGACAAGGCCTTCGCCAACGGCGGGACCACCATCGCCGAGTGGATCGGCGAGTTCCATCCTTCGACGATCAACGTCATACCGCTCTTCGAGACTATGGAGCACATGCTCGGGGCACATGAGGTGGTGAGGGAATACCTCAAGGACAAGGAGGTTGAGTACCAGAGGGTCTTTCTGGCCAGATCCGATCCTGGGATGAACTATGGTCAGGTGAGCGCGGTTCTATTGAACAAGATCGCCCTTCAGAGGCTGTATCGGTTGTCCCAGGAGATTGGGGTCAGGCTGTATCCCATCGTTGGCGTCGGCTCGGCTCCGTTCCGTGGGAATCTGCGGCCTGACAACGTGGACAACATGATCCGCGAGTACCCCAGCACCCACACTTTTACCATCCAGTCGGCGTTCAAGTATGACAACCCGCCTGAGCAGGTGCGGGAGGCCATACGCAAGCTGCGCGATCGGGACACGGGCATACCACCGGAGGTGGACGAGGAGGGGTGCCTGCAAGTCATCGAGAAGTACTCGGCCGAGTATGCACGGCAGGTGGAGACCCTGGCACCCCTGATCAATCGCCTGGCGCGCAGCGTCCCCAGCAGGAGGAAGAGGAAGCTGCACATTGGCCTCTTTGGATACTCGCGGAACATGGGTAAGATCACGCTGCCCCGCGCCATCCAGTTCACTGCTGCGCTCTATTCGATAGGCCTGCCGCCGGAGTTGCTGGGGCTAAACGCTCTGACGAGAGAGGACATCCAGTTCGTCAAAGAGGCGTACGCAAACTTCGAGGAGGACTTGCGCGATTCGGTTAGGTACCTCAATCTGGACACGGGACTGGTGCCGGAGGAGGTGGCGCGGAAGGTCCAGGAGTGTCCGGGCATCCAGCCCGTGGACGAGGAGCACAAAGAGTTGACGAGCCGCGTAGCGGCTTCCGTGAAAGAGAGCGTGGTCGAGGATCTCAGTGAGTACGTGGTGAGGGCGGCGAGTCTCAGGAGATTCCTGGGCTGAGGAGGTCCAAATGGCTGGAGAGAGCATCTCAGAGTTCGAGGAGGAGAGAGAACGGCTCAACAACGTCGTGATGCGCTACGCCGGGTTGAACATGAAGCGCTTCTACAACCTGGACTCGCAGGTCTACCACGGTGGTGCTCTCCCCGCACGGACCAAGGAGCTGCTAGGTCTCGTGGCCTCTCTGGTGTTGAGGTGCGACGATTGCATCAAGTACCATCTGGTGCGCTGCCGCGAAGAAGGCCTGAGCAGCGAGGAGCTGGAAGAAGCATTGGCTGTCGGTCTGGTGGTGGGCGGATCCATCACCATCCCCCATCTCAGGCGGGCCTTTGAGGCCTGGAGCCAACTGCAAGGCGAGCGCTCTTAGGATCAGAAGGGCAGCAAGTAATGGGGGATTCAGACATCTGCGGGCAGCGCCTTTCTGGGAGAGGTGTGCAGGCCAGCGTCAGCCCTGGTGTCGGTCGGGCACCAAGGTCGGCGCGGTGACCCGCGCCAGGGAAACCTTGATCGACTACGATCAGATGCCCCTGGAGTATGCTCGCCATCGCAATGAGCGTTTCGAGCTGCTATAATGGTCGTGGGTCTGGTTCTTTCGGCCTAACCCAGGCGTGAGTGGCGAGGTGGACCGAAGATTCTCGTCCGGAAAGACAGTTCTGGTCGCCCTGAGCGGTGGTGTGGACAGCTCTGTGGCTGCCGTCCTCCTCAACGAGCGAGGCTACCGGGTGATCGGCGGCATGATGAGCTTGTGGGCGGAGGAGGGCGGACCCGCCAACCGCTGCTGCTCGCCGGAGGCGGAGTAGCTTGCCCGTCAGGTCTGCCGCACACTGGGTGTTCCATTTCACCTGTTCGACTACCGGGCGGAGTTCAAGGAATCGGTGGTGGATCGATTCGTGGCCGAGTATGCCAGGGGGAGGACGCCGAATCCCTGCCTGGCCTGCAATCAGAGCATCAAGTTCGGTCTCTTGCTCAAGAGGGCGGCAGAGCTGGGAGCGGACTACCTGGCCACCGGACACTACGCTCGCGTCCGGTGCGTGGATTCTCAGTACCAGCTTCTCAAGGGGGTGGATCCCGGCAAGGACCAGTCGTACGTGCTCTACATGCTGGGTCAGGAGGAACTCGCGCACCTTCTGCTCCCGCTGGGTGGGTACACCAAGGAGCAGGTCCGCGCTGTAGCTCGAGACAGAGGACTTCCGGTCGCCGACCGCGAAGAGAGTCAGGAGATCTGCTTCGCTATGGGCGACTACCGCCGTTTCTTGACGGCTCAGCCAGGGGTGCTCTTTGAGCCAGGCCCCATCCTGGACGAGGAGGGCGCTGTGCTTGGCCAGCACCATGGTCTGCCGGCCTACACCGTCGGCCAGCGAGAGGGGCTGGGCATCTCAGCGCCACATCCTCTCTACGTACTCGAGATGGACGCGAAGAGAAACGCCCTGGTGGTGGGGCCTCGAGAGCGGCTGGCGCGGTCCGAACTGAGGGCAGGGGCGGTGAGTTTCGTGTCTGGGAAACCGCCGGCCCGACCTGTGGAGGTCTGGGCTAAGATCCGGTACCGGGCGGCTGGAGCCAGGGCCACGCTCACGTATCTGGGGGGTGGTGAGGCGACGGTGCGCTTTGCCGAGGCGCAGCCGGCCATCACCCCGGGGCAGGGCGTAGTGTTCTATAGTGGGGACGTGGTCATCGGTGGCGGGATTATCGAGGAGGTAGGATAGCCGTGGGCATGGCGATGTCTCCCTCACTGGTGTTCTCATTACTGCTGGCCAGCCTGTACGGTGCGGTCTTTCATTTCATCTGGGGCAAGAGGTGGCGAGACTTGGCGCTGTACTGGGTGGTGGCCGTCGTGGGCTTCGCCATGGGCCAGGCCCTGTTCGAGTTCCTCGGCTTCTCCGTCTACATGATTGGGCTGGTGAGGGTGGTGGAGGGCACTGTGGTCTCCTGGGGATGTCTGTTCGTTGCCAGGTGGCTCAATGTCTGATATAATGATTGTAATACCTATTCTCGAGTCCCCGCAGGAGGTTTCGGATGTCCGTCGTGGCATTGATACGTGACATCGCCATCATTGGCCTCGCCGTGGAGTCCCTGGTGATCGGCGGACTGCTCATCGTACTGCTGTTTCAGATTCGAGGATTGGCCAGGATGCTGGAGGACGAGGTGTACCCTATCCTGGAGTCCACCAAGGAGACGGCGACCACGGTGCGGGGGACTACTGTGTTTCTCAGCAATACCTTCGTCAAACCGCTCATCAATGCCGTGGGCTATGCGTCGGCTGCCAACAGGGTGATGAGCGTCTTGGCGCGAGGTGGGAGGCGCAGAGCAAAGTGATCGCCAAGCTGGGACTCGTTCTGCACTGGCAATAGAACCCCTGTTTCGAGACAAGACGGGAAAGGAGAGAAGCGATGGATGAGGGCAAGGGCATAGCAGGTATAGTAGGCTTGGTGACCGGTTTTCTCTTGGGCAGCATCGCCGGACTGATAGTGGGTATCTTGCTGGCACCGCAGTCTGGTGAGGAGACCAGAGATACCATCAAAGAGAAGGGTATCGAGCTGAAGACCAGGGCTGAGGAACTGTCAGAGGAAAGCCGGGTCCGTTTTCAGGAAGCCATCGAAGAGGGCAAGACCGTCGCCAGCAAGAAGAAAGAGGAACTGACCAAGGCTTTGGAAAAAGAGAGAGCGACGGCAGCCAAGGCTAAGAAATCCACAGCGTAGTCGGGCAACCGGTTCGTGTCCGAGTCAACAAGGCAAGAGGTTGCCTCTTGCCTTGTTTGGGTTATGGTGGCTCAGCGCCTGGTCCGCAGTTCCTTGAGCGCCAAGGGCAGCAGGGGCAGGAGGTCGCTGGCCACAGTCCCGGCGTTTCCCATGGTCGCC
>CAYGQI010000021.1:6386-17108 GCA_964351925.1 uncultured Anaerolineales bacterium
GGGCAGCAGGGGCAGGAGGTCGCTGGCCACAGTCCCGGCGTTTCCCATGGTCGCCGATGCCATCTCCCCAGCCGCACCGTGGCAGTAAACGCCCAGAACGGCTGCCTCGTAGAGAGACAACCCCTGCGCCAGAAAACCCACAATGGATCCCGCCAGAACGTCCCCCGTCCCGGCGGTGGCCAGGCCCGGGTTGGCGAAGCGACTTATGGCCGCGCGGCCGTCGGGCGCAGCGATCACCGAATGGGCGCCCTTGAGAACCACGACTTGTTGCCACTGCTCAGCTGCTTTGACGGCTGAACCCAGCCGGTCGGCCTCCACCTCCTCGATGGAGCAGTCCATCAGGCGAGACATCTCCCCAGGGTGAGGTGTGAAGACCGCTTGAACTGGGAGGGCTTCCCACCAGCGCGGTACGCGCGCCAGCGCGTTCAGTCCATCAGCGTCTATCACCAGGGGAGGGAGCCCTCTGGGCTTGTCTGTCTCGGTTGCCGTGTCGCCCTTGGCACGGATGAACCCGAACTGTCCCTTTCGCACCTCTTCTTGCATGGCCAGGAGCTGGTGGACGAACCTCGCTGTGGACTCCTCAGTGCCCAGACCAGGCCCCACGAGAAGCGCATCGTACTCGGAGCTCCTCTCCTCAATCAGCCTGGTGGCCTTGGGAACGAGGGCGCCCAGATCGTGGGGGAGCAGAAGGAAGGTTACCTCCGCCAGCTTGGAGGCCAGGATGGGGTGGAGGCTCTGCGCCAAACAGAGCGTTACGAGACCTGTCCCCACTCGAGTCGCTGCGGCGCTGGCCAGATAGGCCGCACCGGTGTAGTTGGGCGAGCCGGCGACGACCAGTGCCTTGCCGAAGGTGCCTTTGTGCGCGTTGCGGGGCCGTTCCGGCAGCAGTTCTCTTGCCAGATCGGAGTCCACTAACTCCAGAGACAGATGAGACGTCAGGGCAGGTGGGATTCCTATGTCGGATATCACCAGGTCTCCCAGGAAATCGGCAGCGGGGAAGGCGTAGAAGCCTCTCTTAGGCAAGGCCAGGGTCACTGTGAGATCTGCGGCGACGGTCGCTGGGTCCGCAGCGCCCGAATCACAATCCACTCCGGTAGGGACATCGACTGCCACCAAGAGGGGCACCGCGCCAGGCTTTCTCGCCTCCTTCAGGGCGCCCAATATGTCTTTGAGTGCGCCGCTGATGGGGAGAGTGACTCCGGTGCCCAGCAGGGCGTCCAGCAGAATGTCGGCACTGGAAAGAAGGTCTTTGAGCCGTTTGAGTCCTTTGTCGTCGGCGGCACTCCAGTGGGGGATGTTTCTCTCCTCAGTGAGTCGGAAGTTGTCGTCGCCCTTGACCTCACGCTTCCAGAGGTAGAGTTGCACGTGCGCTCCTGCGTCGTGGAGATGACGTGCTGCCACCAAGCCATCTCCGCCGTTGTTGCCTGGCCCTACCAACACCAGCACTTTCTGGCCTTCGGCGCCCACACGACTTCGGATCTCCTCCGCCACAGCTCGCCCGGCATTCTCCATCATGTCTGCGTAGGTCAGACCCTGGGCATCCGCTGCTTTCTCAATCTCCCTCATCTGCTCTGTGGTGGCGATCTTCATAGCAAGCCCTTCTGTATGATGTCGGCCTTGTACTGACAGGATTGTATCACGTGCGCTCTGCGATGCCAAACAGTACCTTTGGACCATTGACACTTGCGAGTTAAGTCCCCTATAATCTGCTTGTGTCCACTAGAGCAGAACGAACATCTGATGTCGGGCAGGGGGATTCCGAACTCGTATGTTGCCTGGTGTGTGCCCGCATGCTATGGCGCCTGCCCGGCAGGTGGCCACGAGCCTGGCAAACGTCCCTGGGCGCCACGTGAGGAGGTTTGGTGTCGGCCAATAGTGAGCACCAGACCATAATGACGGTTCGAGAGGTGGCTGGCTATCTCAGGATGCACGAGATGACCATCTACCGCATGGCCCGACATGGGGAGATCCCAGCCTACAAGGTTGGGAATCGTTGGCGCTTCCACAGGCATCGCATTGAAGAGTGGCTGAGCGAGCATGAGGTCGGGCAGGCGATCGAATAGTCCTTGCCTGCGAAGTGCCATCTCTGTCTAGCCTGAAGGGGCAGGTGCGAGGCGTGGCGATAAAACTCAATGTCTCTCTGGGGCAAATGGACGTCGCCCTGGGACGGACGGCGGAGAACCTGGACAAGGTTCGGGCCATGACTGGGGAGGCCCGGCGCCGCGGTTCGCAGTTGGTGGTCTTTCCTGAGTTGTGGTCTACTGGATACGATCTGGAAAGGGCACCAGAGCACGCCACGCCAGTGGACCAGGGGCTCTTCGCTGAGACGGCAGCTCTGGCCAGGCAGGAGTCCATTCACATCCTCGGCTCCTTGCTCGAACAGACGGACCGCGGCTACCGCAACACGGCGGTCATCTTCTCTCCAGAGGGCCGGCTGTTGGGGCAGTACTCCAAGGTGCATCTGTTTCGGCCGATGGAGGAGGACGTCTACCTCGTCGCTGGCGTGGACGCTCCGGTGTTCGAGCTACCCTGGGGAACGAGTGCCCTGGCCATCTGCTACGATTTGCGCTTCCCCGAGCTATTCAGAAAGTACGCGTTGGGAGGCGCCAGGGTGGTGTTCCTGGTGGCCGAATGGCCGCGCCCGCGGATCACCCATTGGCAGACGCTCTTGCAGGCTCGCGCTATCGAGAATCAGCTCTTCGTCGTGGCGTGCAATCGAGTGGGTGAGTCCGCTGGATGGAGCTTCTTCGGGCACTCCGCCGTCTACGATCCCTCAGGAGAACTGGTGGCCGGTGCCGCCGATGAGGAAACCTTGCTGACGACCATCATTGACCTGGACATGGTGGACCAGGTAAGGCGATCGATGACGGTGTTCGAGGATCGTCAAGAAGAGGTCTACCACCAGTAGTGAGCTGCCCGCTGGCGTGGGGATGGAGAAGCGGTGCCCGAATGGTTTGAGGTCGATGATGTATCCAGAGATGTGTTTGCCATCTCTGAGCCCCATCATTGGGAACAGGTGATCTCGTACCTCATCGTGGGGCGTGATGCCTCTATTCTCCTGGACACCGGGATGGGCATCAGCGATATCAGCGAGGTGGCGGCCCACCTGACGGACAAGCCGCTGAGCGTGGTGAACTCCCACTATCACTGGGATCATATCGGGGACAACCATCGTTTCCAGAGCATCGCCATCCACGCCGTGGAGGCATCTCTCTTGGAGCAGGAGCCTGCCGAGGGGCTACTGTTGGAAGCGATGCGACCGGAGAACTTCTGGGGTGAGGTACCCGATGGCTTTGATCCGGCACAGTACAGGATTCTCCCCTCCAAGGCAGATCGACTCCTCGGGGAAGGGGATGTGTGCGACCTGGGAGAGCGACGCCTGCAGGTGCTCCATACACCTGGCCACACCCGGGGTAGCATCTGCTTGCTCGATGAGGACGAGGGACTGCTCTTTGCGGGCGACACCGTGTACGCAGGGCCTCTGTACGTACAATTCGAGGAATCCGATTTCCAGACCTACCGTGTGACTATGGAGCGGCTCAGTGCTCTGGCTGGCGGTCTGCGACTGGTCTTACCCGGCCACAACCAGACGCCCCTGGATCCGCACATCCTTGAGGAAATGGCCGAGGGGTTTGAGGAGATAGCCGCCGGACAGGCGAGGTGGCAGGCCGTGCAGTCGCAGTGGGGACAATTGCGTAGATGCGATTTCGCCCGATTCGCTGTGTTGTTGCCCATGGAGGCCTGATCGTCCCTTGGAACGGGGCGAGGGCGGCGGTGGTTTGCCGCCATCAGGCTGTTGAGTGGGTGAGCCAAGAGGATCAGAGGAGGTTGTTGTGCCGCAAGAAGGTGAGTACAAGGTCGAACTGAGGGTTATCAAACAAGAGGGGACTTGCAGTTTCGGGCATAGGGTGGGTGACGTCATCGTCTTCGACGAACGTAAGATAGATGGGGAGATCTGCTTCAGCGCCCTATACAGCGTCCTGCCAAAGGTGATGGCCATGCGGTACGGGGCGAAGTTTCCCTGGCTCAAAGACCAGGACGTGGCCACCCATGCCTGTCCCGATGCATACAATCCTCTGGCCTTCGAGGTGAGGCGAATCAGACAAGAGGACTAGGGTTCCGGGTAGATTTCTAGCCTCTTCGCCAGTTCGAACAGGGACAGGTCCACCTCTCTCGGTTTGGCGATAACCTCTTCGAGGTCGGTGGCAAGGACTCGGGAGCCGATGAGCCCCGCCATCTTGCCGTGTCGTCCTTCCGCCAGTTCCTCGACTGCTTTGACGCCCAGGCGGGTGCCCAATAGGCGGTCGAAGGCGGTCGGGGAGCCGCCGCGCTGGATGTACCCCAGAATGCTCACGCGCACACCGAAGCCTAGTTGCTCCTCGCGTTCCCTGAGGTACTGGTCTATGGTCCGGCAGTCGGGCTCGGCTCCCTCGGCGATAACAGCGATGAAGTGAGCTTTGCCCTTGCTGTGCGCGTCTTTGATCAGAGCCAGGATCTTCTCGCAACTCGCAGGCACTTCGGGAATGATGATGGCTTCGGCGGCACTGGCCATGCCCACCATGAGAGCCAGATAGCCGGAATCGCGGCCCATGGTTTCCACCAGGAAAGCTCGATGGTGCGAGGTGGCGGTATCCTTGATCTTGTCAATGGCCCAGAGGGCGGTGTTCATCGCTGTGTCCACGCCCAGGGCCATGTCGGTGAAGCCGACATCATTGTCTATGGTTGCCGGGACACCCATGACCGGGAAACCTGCCTCCTTCAGGCTCAAGGCACCCCTCAGTGACCCGTCTCCCCCGATGATGACCAAGACGTCCACCCCGTGCTTCTCAAGGTTCTGCAGAGCTTGACGCCGCCCCTCTGCCGTCTTGAATTTCTCCGTGCGCGCAGTATTGAGGATGGTTCCACCTCTGTGGGCGATGCCGCCGACGAAGCGTCCGTCCAGCTTCTCGAAGTCATCATCCATCAGGCCGAGGTAGCCGCCGCTTATGCCTACAACATCGAAACCGTGGTAAATGGCATCTCTCACCACTGCCCTGATGCACGCGTTTGTTCCGGGGGCGGTGCCACCGCTCGTTAGCAGTCCAAGTCTTCTCATTGCTGAGCCGTCCTTTCTGCCTTCAACATCGTTTGGGTCGGTGGTTCAGGCCTCTGCGGTCTATCTGCTCCGAATCGTCTCTACCCTGAGGCATCCATCTCCCAGCAAGGCCGCAACGGCCTTGGCAAGGGCCGGGCAGTATCTCGTCGTGTCGTTGGGGAAAATGAGCTGCACTAAGCGGTCATGACGACGCACATAGAGACTGAACAGATCCTCCCCAGGTTGGCTGGTCAGCAGGGAATGGACCTCACTCAGGAGCTTCACATCCTCCTCCTGGTCTCCGCTGCGAGGGATGCTGACGTGTAGCTGATGGTGGACAACGGGTGCTGTCTCGACTTCCTCTTCTTCCCCGGCACTCTCCGTCCATGAGTGGTAGTCCACCGCCGATTCGCAGATCACCTTGGCTGTTTCATCTCTGACCTGAACGGTGCCTCTCACCATGAGTATGTTGTCTGGCTTCCACAGCTCGCGTGTCTTCTCATAAGCCTCTGGAAAGATGACGACTTCCACGCCTCCGAGCAGATCCTCGAGTTC
This sequence comes from uncultured Anaerolineales bacterium, assembly GCA_964351925.1. Lineage (GTDB taxonomy): Bacteria > Chloroflexota > Anaerolineae > UBA7937 > B3-Chlor > JAUVXJ01. The sequence goes on from CAYGQI010000021.1 coordinate 12,016, forward strand.
CGCGAAGGCCATCAGCTTGTCGTTCTTGGTGGTGATGCGGCGAACTCTCGAGACCATGCCGGCGACAATAACGGTCTGCCCGTGCAAGGTTGGGTCTATCTGTCCGCACACTGCTGTCGTGTATTTGTCCAGTTTGGGAGCTATGTGCGCCAGAGGATGTTCCGAGACGTAGAGCCCCAACAACTCCTTCTCCCAGGCCAGCTGAGTTCGGCGAGGCACGTCTGGACTATCTGCCAGGTCCAGTGTCACCGCGGCTCCCTCGCCGAGTTCGAACAAGGTTAGCTGCCCGATTTCCTGCGCATGGTGAGCGTGCTGGCTGACGGCCATCATGGCATCAATGCTGTTCAGGAGTTTCCCTCTGGGGCCAAAGTCGTCCAGTGCGCCACAGCGTATGAGGCTATCCAGGGCCCGGCGATTCACCTGGCGCAGGTCTACCCGGCGGCAGAAGTCGCCGCTGTCACTGAAAGGTCTGCCCTGGCGTCCCTTGAGGATGGCTTCAATGGGGCCGTGGCCGACGTTCTTCACTGCTCCCAGGCCAAAGCGAATACCTGACGGCTCTCCGCTCTTGCGCTCGTGGTCGCTGGTTTCCGTAGCCCCGTTCTCAATCGTGAAGTGGTGGTCACCGTGGTTGACATTGGGGGGCAGGACCGGGATCCCCGTGCGACGGCAGTCCGCCACCTCCATCGCCACTCGCTCGCTGTTGTCCCTGTCCACGGTGAGCAAGGCCGCCATGTACTGGACCGGGTAGTGCACTTTCAGGTAGGCTGTCTGACAGGTGATGACGGCGTAAGCGGCGGCGTGGGCCTTGTTGAAGCCGTAGCGGGCGAAGTACTCGATCATCTTGAAGATGTCTTCGGCGGTCTGCTGGGCGATACCATTGGCGACCAGTCCGCGTATGAACTTGTCGCGTTGAGCTTCCAGCTCTGCTGCCTTCTTCTTGCCAATGGCATGGCGGAACATGTCTGCTTCGCTGGTGGTGAAGCCCGCCAGTTCGCGTGCCATGCGGATGATCTGCTCCTGATAGACGATGACACCGTATGTCTCTTCCAGGATGGGTTCCAGCTCTGGGATGGTGTACTCTATGGCCGTTTCGCCATGCCTGCGCTTGATGAACTCGCTGATGTACTCCATGGGACCAGGGCGGTAGAGGGAGAGAACAGCCATCACGTCCGCGAAGCAGGAGGGCCGCAACTCGCGCAGTACGCGGCGCATCCCCGGGCTTTCCACCTGGAAGATGCCAGTCACGTCTCCTTCGGAGAGCAGACAGTACAGCTCTGGGTCCGCCAGGTCGATGCTCTCCAACCTGACTTCCACACCGCACGTTTCCTGGATCAGGTCCACCGTTCGCTGGATGACGGTCAGCGTCGACAGCCCCAGGAAGTCCATCTTGAGCAAGCCTATGCTTTCCAGTTCACCCATGGCGTACTGGGTGATGAGGCCGTCGCCCTTGATCGCCCGCTGCAGTGGAACGTACTGCGTCAGAGGTTCGTCCGTGATCACCACACCGGCCGCGTGAGTGGAAGCGTGTCTCACGACACCTTCTAGAGTCCTTGCGGCCTCCACCAACTCGCGAATGTAGTCGTGCTCTTCGCTGAGTTGCTTCAGTTCCGGCACGGCGTTGAGGGCCCCGTCGATGGAGAGACCGAATGGGATGAGCTTGGCAGTCCTATCCACCTCACCGGGAGGTAGATCCAGCGCACGCCCGGCATCGCGGATGGCTGCTCTGGCAGCCATGGTGCCGAAAGTGATGATCTGAGCCACGTGGTTCTGGCCGTATTTCTGCACAGCGTAGGCCATGACTTCTGCCCGTCGGTCCTCGGGGAAGTCCATGTCGATGTCGGGCATCGTTCGCCGACCAGGGTTGAGGAATCGTTCAAAGAAAAGTCCGTGCTTGAGAGGATCTAGGTCCGTAATGCCAAGGCAGTAGGAGACGATGCTGCCGGCGGCCGAGCCTCTACCAGGCCCTACAAGGATGGCTCTATCTTTGGCGAACCGTATCAGGTCCCAGACGATGAGGAAGTAGGCAGCGAAACCCATCTCACCAACCAGGCTGAGTTCGTGTTTGAGGCGGGCTTCGATCTCGGGTGTGAGGTGATCATACCGTCTCTTCAGTCCCTCGCAGCATAGCTGGGCGAGGTAGTCCTCAGGGGTGTGGCCCTCGGGTACATCAAAGGGTGGTAGGTGGAGGGTGTCGTAGTCGAAGGCCAGATCGCAGCGCTCAGCGATCTCCAGGGTATTGCTCAGTGCCTGCGGGACTTCCGAGAACAGAGCTGCCATCTCTTCGGGACTTCTCAGGTGGTAGCCGCTCCCCTGCATCTTCATGCGGTTCGGATCGTTGACCGTGGTGTTGGTTTGTATACAAAGGAGAAGGTCGTGGGCCTGATGGTCCTCCTCACGCACGTAGTGAACGTCGTTGGTTGCCACCAGGGGGATGTCGAGTTCACACGACACGGAGATCAACTCCCGGCTGAGGTCTGCAAGATCGGGGATGTCATGCTCCTGCAATTCCAGGTAGAACCTGCCAGGACCGAAGAGGTCTCGGTACCAGGCCGCCGCGCGCCGGGCACCTTCGTGGTCGCCTTGGATGAGCAAATCACATACCTCTCCTTTAGCACACGCCGAGAGAGCCACGAGGCCTTCGCTGTGCTGGGAGAGAAGCTCCTTGTCTATGCGGGGCTTGTAGTAGAAACCCTCGAGGTGGCTCTTGGTGGTCAACTGAAGCAGGTTCTGGTAGCCTCGTTGGTTCTCGGCGAGAAGGACGAGGTGGTGGGGTTTGACATCTACCTGTGGCCGACGGCTGTGCATGTTCGTGCGGGCCACATACATCTCGCATCCGATGATGGGCCTTATCCCGCCCTGCACCGCCTGCTGATGAAAGCCGAGAGCGCCGTACATCACGCCATGATCGGTGATCGCGAGGGACTTCATGTCCAGTTCTGTGGCTCGTTGCACGAGGTCTTCAATGCGGCTCAAGCCGTCGAGGAGGGAGTACTCACTGTGGACATGAAGATGGACAAACTCAGCCATTGCGTCCTACTCTCAGAAGTTCATACTTCCCGGGAGCCGCTTGGTCCAATTATAGCACAAACGACCTGACAGCGAGGAGCCAGTTGGAGCAGTGGCCCCAGTTTTAAGCTTCTTCGCCCCCTCCAGTGTCCTCCTCTTGTGCGGCCCGTTCTTGCTGTGCTAACATAGACCGGGTATCTTTGGCTGAGGTGACGCTGGGCGATGAAGCGAGTGTTGATCTCCCCACTTGTTTTGTTGGTCTTGTGCCTGCTTCCACTGCTGTGCGGTTGCCAGGATGTGCTGGGCCCGTCTCCATCGGCTACTGCGCCCCTCCCCTTACCGAGTGCCACGCCGGTGGCCACCGCTCTGCCGGCGATCAGCATGCAGGATACTCCAGAGCGCAGTCCGATGCCGGCGGAGTCGCCCTCTCCCTCGCCTGTCGTCCAGTCCGTTTGTACCGCCACTGCGCTGCCAAGCTCGACTCCCGAGATGGCACACGTAGCATCGACTGACCAGGTCGTGGTTCGAGAGACCAGCATCTCCCTCTCCACCTACCAGTATGAGCCGTTTCTGAGGCAGGCCTGGGATGAGGAGCATGGCGCGCCCTACTTCTGGCTGGACCGCGTGGCCTATGAGGAGGGCTCTTCGGGATCCACCGTCTTGAGATCATTCAGGGCCGTTCTGCTGGAGAATCGGTATCTCAGATTGACCATCCTGCCGGAGCTTGGAGGGCGGCTGTACGAGTGTTTCTTCAAGCCTGCGGGCCAGAACCTGCTGTATCGCAACCCGGTGCTGAAACCGACTGCCTGGGGGCCGCTGGCTCGTGAGCAGAACTGGTGGCTCGCGGCAGGGGGCATGGAGTGGGCGTTCCCCGTCAACGAGCACGGCTACGAATGGGGTGTCCCGTGGAGTTACCAAGTAGACAGTTCGGCCGAGGGAGCGACGGTGACCGTCATCGATACCACAGACCCCCGGCCCCGAGTGCGCGTGGACATCAGCCTGGCCCCGGATACGGCCTATTTCACCGTTCGTCCTCGCATTGAGAACCCGACCACCTCCACGGTCAGCTACCAGTACTGGACCAACGCCATGCTCACCCTGGGCGGTTCTTCCATGTCACCCAACACCGAGTTTGTCTATCCTGCCAAGGAGGTGGTCATCCACAGCGCGGGGCCAAACGCTGGGCTGCCGGCGGAGCGGACCAGCCTGAGTTGGCCGGTGTGGGAGGGCAGGGACCTATCCTGGTACTACAACTGGAAGGACTGGCTTGGCTTCTTCATTGCCGCGCCCGGCGCTGATTTCGTGGGGGCGTACAACCACGATACCGGTCTGGGCATCGCTCGCGTCTTCTCGAGGGCGGAAGCGCCAGGGGTCAAGCTGTTTGCCTGGGGCCAACAGTCACCGTACGCGGCCGAGTACACCGACGATGGCAGCCAGTACTTCGAGATGTGGGGTGGCCCCAACCGGACCTTCTGGCCGGAGGACGACAATACCCTCGGGCCTGGCGAGAGCAAGTCCTGGACCGAGATCTGGTATCCCTTTCAGGGGATAGACGGGTTGGTCTTCGCCAACAGGGATGTGGCGCTGAATCTCACGGTCTCAGACGGTATGGTCTCGCTTGGTCTAACCTCGACCTCGCTCCAACAAGGCACCCTCGTCATGCAGGCAGGAGGGAGTGAGATCTATCGGAGAGAGGTAGCGATCAGCCCACAAAGCCCTTACGTCGATTCCGTGTCGGTTCCCGCCGATCTGGTCGCTGACGGTGATGTCTCCCTCACCTACTTGAGCTCGCAGGGTGAAGTCCTGGCCAGCTACGTTGCTGATATCCCCCCTTAGTAGGAGGGCGCGGGACGCCACCGGCAGTGCTAGTGTTTCTTCTTGTCGCCATCGTCTTTGATCAGCAGGGTTAAGGCCAGGCTCACCAGGCTGACCACCAGAGCACCCCAGAAGGCTGGCCAGAAGCCACCTTCTATCCAGAAGCCAAGGTTCAGTCTACCTGCCACCCAGGCCGTGAACCACAGCATCAGCGCGTTGATCACGAAGATGAACAGTCCCAAGGTCAAGAGGATCATGGGGCAGGTGAAGAA
>CAYGQI010000022.1:0-1401 GCA_964351925.1 uncultured Anaerolineales bacterium
GTCACCTGCACCGTGGCCGGATCGCTGGCCACACGGCCCCTGGTGTAGGCAATGACCTGCAGAGTATACTGGCCATCGGACGGCGGAACCCAGGGTTGCACGATGGTGACCAGGGTGGCGTTGGCGTCGGGGCTTTCGTCCCTGCGATACTCCTGCCCGTTCACCAGCAATGCCACTTCGCGGATGCCGTCCTCGCACGAGGTGTGGGACATAACCTGTATGGTGCCCCACTCACGCTGGCTGCCGTTCAAGGGAGCATCGATCCACACGTGGGGACTGCTTCCCTCACGAGCACCACAGGCAGCCAGGAGCGCCACGCCCAAGAGCAGCAGACACAGCCAACCCAGCCTTGCCAACCGACGCTCGCTCATCTCACCACCTCCTTCGCGATCCGCCTGGAGCGGCCACACTAACGCGGACGGTTTCTCCGAGCCGATGGTAGTACACAACCGAATACGCCAACGACCTGCCGGGCCCGCACGGTAGTCGGCGCTCGCTGATCTTCCCGCCTGTCGCTGGCCAGGATAGGCAACCGAGCCTGGCCGAACTAGAAAAAGAAGATGGTTATGGCGTCCAGTATAGCCGAAACGCCCAGAAGCGTCCAGCCCAACCGGTCACCGCTGGGTCCGGAACGCCACGTAGTCGAACGCAGCAGCAGCCCCTGGCTCGGTGAAGCCCTGACCCGCTCGTACGCTGACAGGGCGCAGCAAGCCCGTCGCCTCCAACGCCTGGCCAGGCTCAGTGCCCTTGACTCCGATGACGGCGTGCGCCCAGCGAAACAGACCACGCAAATCCTCCCTCGCTCCGATGGTGTGCAAAGCCTCCATCGCCGCCCCTGTCAGGTGGAGAGAGGCCTCGTCCTCCACCGCCACGGCCACGATTCTCCCGTCCGGGATGCCCGTTATGAACTCGGCCAGACGAGTTGACTCCTCTTCGCTGGCAAAGGTGTCGAAATGGCCTCTCGCTTCCACAGCACCGCTCGCCGGATCGAGAACTACCACGTTGTATCCTCGTTCGTCCGGCGACACGCTGCGGCCGTTCACGTAGATGTGGCCGAAGTCTCCCACCTCCTCGCCGGCGCTCTTGACCAGGATGTTCACTGGCGATGACACACTTGTTTGCCCAACCGAGTAATCACCGTCCCGGATCCTCTCCACGGGGAAGAGACGCTGGAACCGGAAATGGAGTTCGTTGAGCCCATCCCGTAGGAGACGCTCCGGGAGCAGGACCTCGTACTCATGCCAGCCCTTCGCCAATTCCAGCGAGGTTACCGCCTGACCGTTGAGCACGACGCCCATGCTCTGGCCGGGCTCCGGAGCGAAGACGCGCATGGTCATCTGCTGATGTCCACGAGACAACGACACGAGGAACCGCGCTTCCCTGCGCTGTGCCCACACGTAC
>CAYGQI010000022.1:1501-5970 GCA_964351925.1 uncultured Anaerolineales bacterium
CGATTGCCCTTGAAGAAAGGCAGAGCGGTCAGCGCATCGAAGGGAAGAGGCAGTTCGTGCTCCTGACCGTTGAAACGCAGTGTGGGACCCAGAGCGATGAGGGCGAAGATGATCGTTGACACGATCCAGAACCGGACACCACGGTCTCTGAAGTGGCGCACCGCGCCGTATGCGGCAAGCCCCAGCACAACGTAGCCAATGAACACGAAGTTCAGATAGGAAAAAACGAAGCTCCTTCGCCACAACTCAGCCAGAGGGTGCAGGTGGCTGGGCACGAAGAAGCCCAGCAGGTCCGCCGAGAAGACGTTGGCGAAGCCCAGGCCTTCCACCAGGAAGTCGCCCTCCACAGTCATCACTCTCCACATACGATAGAGGATGGGGGACATGCCCACCACGAACAACGCCCCGATGACAGCCAGGTTTCGGACGAACAGGAGGTTGCGACGCCAGCCCTCCGCCGCCAGCCAGTACAGCAGGTAGATGAGAGTGAAGATGAGAAGGAAGGAGGCGTAGGTGAACTCGGTGTAGCCGTTGAGCAGGAGAAACACAGCCGCCAGAAACGGAGAGCGCAGGCTCTTGGGGTTTCTGCTGGACTTGATCAGGAACAGCACGTAGAAAGGTATCCACTGCGTGCTCAGGATGTTGAACTGACCGAGGGAGGCATAGATGAAGCGGTTGGACGAGAAGGCGTAGATTAGCCCGGCGATGAAGGGAGCAAACGGATGCGCATCTCGCGGCAGGAGATACCTGGCCAGCAGGTATGCCCCGTAGGCCGAAAGCACGAAGCTGGCGAGGACGATCACGTTGTTCGTGCTCACCAGGCCGATCAGAGGCTGAAGTGGTACGGACGCGAAACCGTTGATCATGGTCAGGGTGTAGAAAGTGAGGTCGATGCCCAGGGGATAGAACAAATAACCGCAGACAAGGGGGTTGGAATGGAGATCAACGATCGCGTGCCTGACCCACCACAGGTTCCACACCAACGCGGGGTCGTCGCTCCCGTTGCCGGGGACTTGGGAGGCGAAACGGAGAACCAGGGGGTAGGTCAGAAGGACTGTCAGAAGCAGATACGACCCCAGAGCGACTGCATGCTCTCTCCAGGAGACTCGCTTGAGCAAGATCCGACACTCCTCGTCTCTGCGCGAGGCAAAGGGCGCTGCCGATGGGCCCGCCGATCCTGGTGGTGGAATCCAACGTGGGCTCCCCCACGACGCTCATAGTATAGTCACTTCCATGAACGTTGGGCAACCCATGGTGGTTTACGTCCAGGACCAGCTGGGATACAATAGACGGAGCGAGTCGGCGCCATGTTCAGCTACCAACAAGCCCTTAACTACATCTACTCCTTCGTGGACCAGGAGAAGCTCCAGCCCGACAAGTACGAGCCAAAGCGCTTCGACCTGACCAACATGCACACCCTCCTGGCCATGTTAGGCGACCCCCATCGCCGTCTCCGGGCCATCCACATAGCTGGCACCAAAGGCAAAGGTTCCACCTGCGCCATGATGGCCAGCGTCCTCCAGGCAGCGGGTTACCGGGTGGGCCTCTTCACCCAACCCCATCTGCACACCTTCCGCGAACGTATCCAGATCAACGGCCAGTTGATTAGCGAAGAGGAGATGGTAGCGCTCCTCGAAGCACTGAAGCCCTCCATCGAACAGCTTCCCGACCCCAGCACTTTCGAGATCATGACCGCCATGGCCTTTCAGTATTTCGCCGAGCACGAGGTGGACTTCGCCGTGATCGAAACCGGCCTGGGTGGCCGCCTGGACACCACCAACGTCATCGAGCCCCTGGTCGCCGTAATCACCTCCATCAGCTACGACCACACTTACATCCTGGGTGACACCCTGCAGGAGATCGCAGGGGAGAAGGCCGGCATCATCAAAGAGGGCAGGCCTGTGGTCTGCGCCCCGCAGAGGCCAGAGGCACTGAAGGTCATCGCAGGGACCTGCCAGGAGAGAAACGCCCCACTGACCTTGCTCGGCGAGGACTGGCTCTGGGAACGTACAGAGGCCAACCTGGATGGCCAGGGCCTCAGCGTTACGTGCATGATGGTCAACGGCGAAGGTCTGATGAAATCGGGCGAGACCCGGGAGTTCTGGATCCCCTTCCTTGGACCATACCAGTTAGTGAACGCCACTACTGCCATCGCCACCGTGGACCAGTTGTACCGTCAGGGAGTGAATCTGTCCGTGAAGCAGGTGAGGGACGGCTTGCGGGCCACCCACTGGCCGGGACGCCTAGAGATCCTGGCTCGCGATCCCTTGCTGGTGATGGATGGCGCACACAACGTGGACTCCGTGCAGCGTTTGATGTCGACCCTGGAGGACGACTTCCCCCACGAACGCCTCAAGGTGGTGGCCGGGTTCTCCGCCGACAAGGATGTTCAGGGCATGCTGGCGGAGTTGACCTCTCGCGTCGACGAGCTGCTCCTCACCAAGTCCATACACCCGCGCTCGGCCGACCCCAACGAACTGGTCAAGAAGGTAGGACACTCGAGGGCGCAAGTCAGCGTGGTGAAGGACGTCCCCTCTGCCATGTGGCAGGCCCTCGCTGGGGCACACCCTGAAGACCTGATCTGCGTCACCGGCTCCCTGTTCGTCGTGGCGGAGGCCAGGGCGGTGTGGCTGGACGCTCAGGGTGTAGACTTCGACCGGGACCCACCCCCATAGTCCCTGAAGCGGCTGAGGAATGCGTGATTCCCCTATTCCTCAGTCGCGGCCAGAAACTCCTCTATGGCCTGGTTGACCAACTCTGGCTGCTCTACCATGACCATGTGCCCGGCGTTAGGGATAATGGTCAGGCTGGCTCCCGGGATGCTGTCCCGCAGGTAGTGGGCGTATTTCGGCGGCGTCAATCTGTCATCCTCACCGCACAGCGCTAGCGTGGGACAACTGATCTCGCCCAACCTGCCCATCACGTCGAAGTTGTCGCAGGCCGCGAAGTCGCCGTGAACCACGGAGGGCTCGTTCTCCAGCCACTCATCGCGCCCCAGTTGCACCAGCTCGGGGGGACAGCCGCTGGAGTAGGCCCAGCCTAGCATCATCTCCACCGTAGACCCGAAATCCTGAAGCAGCCCCTCAAGCAAGCTGGGCAGGACGCGCAATCGCGCCCCAGTACCCACGAGCACCAGCCTCTCCACTCGTTGAGGATGCTCCAGAGCAAGGTACTGCGAGATGGCCCCGCCCATGGAATGCCCCACCAGCGTGGCCCTGTCCAGGTGCAGAGCATCCAGTAGCTCAACTATCACATGGGCATAGCCCGCGATGGAAGTCTGGCCCCCTGCGGCGGAGCCGCCATGTCCGGGCAGGTCCACAGCGTACCGGTTCACCCCCTTCGGACCTTGCAGCTGGTGTCCCCAGTGCCTGTGCGTTCCCCCGGCGCCGTGGATGAACAGCAGTGAGGGATCTCCCTCCGCTGTGGTCCGGTGAACGTAGAACAGATCGTGACCGGCGATTGTCACCTTTGGCATCTACCTGTTCCTCCCGCCTCAGATGTGCCCCAGTATCGCTCAGGAGGGTTCGCTCCGCGCCTGTCCTTCGCTACCACTCCCGATCGGGGTGTGCTCGGCCCTCCACCTCAGCCAGATACTCGTCCGCCTGCATGGCCGCCCGGGCTCCCGAACCCACAGCCGTGGCTACCTGCCAGGCGATCGCCTCCTGCACGTCGCCCGCGGCGAACACCCCTTCAACACTGGTCATCTGGCGCTCGTCGGTGACGATGTATCCCGCCTCATCCAGCTCCAGTTGGCCCTGGAATAGCTCCGTGTTGGGCGTATTCCCCACGAACACGAACACGCCCTGCGCTTCCAGCGTGGATACCTCACCTGTCTTCACGTTCTCCAGGCGCACGCCTTCGACTCCATTCTCCCCCAGGATCTCGGTGACCACACTGTCCCAGACAAAACGGATCTTCTCATGATGTGTGGCTATGTCCTCCACCACCTTCTCCGCCCGCAGCGTGTCCCGCCGGTGCACCACGACTACCTCGCTGGCGAACTTGGTGAGGAACAGGGCCTCTTTGACCGCGGTGTCACCCCCACCGACGACCACAACCCGCTGATCGCGGTAGAAATAGCCATCACAAGTGGCACATGAAGACACGCCTCGGCCCGCGAACTCGGTCTCTCCGGAGATGCCCAGTTTCCGCGGCGACCTGCCGGTGGCGATGACCAGGGCCCTCCCGCTGTGTGTCCCGCCATGGGTCCTTACCTCGAAGGGTCTCTCCGAGAGGTCCACCGCCACCACCTCGTCCATTTGCACTTCGGCTCCAAAGCGCTCCGCTTGCCTCCGCATCATTTGAGCCAACTCAAACCCACCAACGCCGTCGGGAAAGCCGGGGTAGTTGTCTACCCGCTCGGTCAGCGCCATACTGCCGCCCAGGTTCTTGCCGCTGATGAGCAGGGGCGATAGACAAGCCCGACCGGCGTAGATGGCGGCAGTCAAGGCCGCCGGACCGGACCCGAT
>CAYGQI010000022.1:6070-16709 GCA_964351925.1 uncultured Anaerolineales bacterium
GACAAGCCCGACCGGCGTAGATGGCGGCAGTCAAGGCCGCCGGACCGGACCCGATTATGAGCAACTTCCGCGGTTCCATATTCAACCCTCCCAGAGGAGGCCTCGGCGGCTCCCCACGCTGGATCCCTGGCAGCGTGCCAGGCAGGAAAACACTCTCCTCTTCCTCCATATTGTACCTGCACCTACCGTCGTTGACAAGGCCCTCGTCCTGAGCTAACATTGTGGATGAACGAAATCGACTGCCACGGCTCGCGGGACGAGGACGGGAATCAGTGAGCGATCAATTCGATCAGGCGGTCCTTCGCGGCTACCCCAGCTACGTCTGGCGCTTCGGCCAAGACCGCCGCCTGGCACTGATAGACGCATATGCGCCTCTCAGAGGGCGGAGGATTCTGGACGTGGGTTGCGGCATCGGCACCTACGTCGGGCAACTGCGCCAGTTCAGCGAGCAGGTCTATGGGATTGACATCGAGCCAGAGAGGATTGCCGAAGGCAGCAAACGGCTGCCGAACCTGCTGGTCGCGGCCGCTGAAAGACCCCCTTTCCTTTCGGGGTCCTTCGATGTCGTCCTGCTGCATGAGGTTCTGGAGCACGTGGAGGATGACCGTCTGGTAGTGGCGAATGCCCACCAGCTGCTCGCCCCTGGCGGCAGAATAGTCATCTTCGCGCCCAACCGACTGTACCCTTTCGAGACTCACGGCATCTACTGGCGAGGAAGGTACAGGTTCGGGAACTTCCCTCTCGTCAACTATCTCCCGAAGTCACAGCGTGAGCGCCTGTGCCCGCACGTGAGAACGTATACCTGGAATGACCTCCGGGCCTTGCTGGCAGGGCTGGAGCATCGCGTGGTCGTGCAGACGCAGATCTACCCCGGCTACGACAACGTCATCGCCCGACGCCCGGCTCTCGGGTCGATGCTGCGACGTATCACCTACTTGCTAGAAGGTACCCCGCTGCGTATCTTCGGCCTGTCCCACCTGGTGGTCATAGAAAAGCCCGCCCCCGCGTGACCTCGCACAGCCCTTCGCTGGGCGTTTGCAGTCCACCGCCACGTCTGATACTATGTCCGTAGAGTGAGGCTGTAGCACGATGAACATGACCACCAACCTTCGACTCGTCATCTCCAGACGCCGGCAGCGAAGACATGTAGCGAGAAACAACAGCCACCTGCCCCAGATCACCATGTCCGCATTCGGCGTCATGGTCTTGAGCACCGTACTGGCCGTGGTGGCGGGCCTGGGCTCAGTGGTGGGCGTCTATGCCTACTATGCCGAGCAACTCCCCCCACCAGAGATGATCGAGATTCAGGCGTCGCAGACCTTCGAGACCACCAGGATCTACGACCGTACGGGGACCAAGGTGCTCTACGAGGTCATCGATCCTCGCTTTGGAAGCCGCACAGTGGTCCACATCGATCAGATTCCGGATGACCTCAAGTACGCCACCATCGCCATCGAAGACAAGGATTTCTACACCAACCCGGGCATCAACATCAGAGGTCTGATCCGTGCTGCCTACGTGGACCTCACAGGACAGGGGTTTCAGGGTGGCAGCTCCATCACCACTCTTCTGGTCAAGAACGTAATCATCCCGCCAGAGGAGAGGGCGCAGCGGGATCTCTCCCGCAAGATCAAGGAGGCAATCCTCGCCATCGAGGTCACGCGGCGCTATGGCAAGGACCAGATCCTGGAATGGTACCTTAACGCCGTTTTCTACGGGAACATGGCCTATGGCGTCGAAGCTGCCGCCCAGAACTACTTCGGTAAGCACGTCCAGGATCTGAGCCTGGCCGAGTGCGCCATGCTGGCCGTGCTGCCCAACGCCCCGGCCACTCACTCGCCCCTCACCAACCCCGAAGAGGCAAGGATCCGCCAGCACCTAGTTCTGGACGCCATGTTCCGGCAGGGATACATTACCCAGGAAGAGATAGTGGCCGCCAAGGCGGAGGAACTGCACTACGCCGCCGTCCGGTTCGACATCGAGGCTCCCCACTTCGTGATGTACGTACGTCAATTGCTGGAGGAGAGATATGGCTCCGATCTGGTCTATCAGGGAGGCCTGAAGGTCTACACCACGCTGGACCTGGACCTGCAGCACGAGGCCGAAGACATCGCACGACGCCACATCGCCGAACTCCAGGCTGAGGAACAGAACGCCTCCAACGCTGCCGTCGTGGTGATCAAACCCGCAACCGGAGAGATCCTGGCCATGGTCGGTAGCCTGGACTACTTCGACAGAGACATCGACGGGCAAGTTAACGTGTCTCTGGCCGAGCGCCAGCCCGGCTCGGCGTTCAAGATCTTCACCTATACCCAGGCCCTGCTTCAGGGCTACACACCTGCCACCATGGTCATGGACGTACGCACCACTTTCCCCGACCCGGACTACTCCAACCCCTATACGCCGGAGAACTACGACCGTAAGTTCAATGGCCCGCTCCGCTTGAGACAGGCGCTGGCCCGTTCCATCAACGTAGCGGCGGTCAAAGTCCTGAGTTGGGTAGGGGTGAGAAACGTGATAGATCTCGCCCATCGCATGGGAATCAACACCCTCACGCGGGACTACTACGGGCTGAGCCTTACACTGGGTGGAGGTGAGGTGAGTCTGCTGGACATGACCTACGCCTTCAGCGTGCTGGCCAACGGCGGCTACATGGCCGGGCAGCCAGTCGCCGCAGACAAGTTGAGGCCGGGCTATCGAGAACTGGATCCCGTCGCCATCCTCCGCGTGGAGGACGCCAGCGGCAACGTACTGGATGAGTATCAAAGCCCAGAGCTGCGGGAGATCCTCACTCCCCAGGTATCCTACGTCATCACCCACATGCTTGCTGACAACGTTGCTCGGACACCCGCCTTCGGGTCCCGGAGCATGCTGTGGCTGGGCAACGACAGGCCAGTTGCCACCAAGACAGGGACCACCACTGACTTCCGGGACTCGTGGACGGTCGGTTTCACTCCCCAGATGGTCACCGGGGTCTGGGTGGGCAACAGCGACAACGAACCCATGGAACACGTGCCCGGTTCAAGTGGGGCCGCGCCCATCTGGCATGATGTGATGCTGGCCGCCCTGGAAGGGGAGCCGGTGATTCCCTTCGTCGAGCCACCGGGGCTGGAGTGGGCCATGGTGGACGCGACTTCTGGGCTGCTCCCTACCCCATACAGTCCTTCCACAATCAGGGAGGTCTTCCTACCCGGCACAGTGCCCACTGAACAGGACAACATACATCAGATGTTCCGCACCTGCACGGCCTCCGGGAGACTGGCTACCGTCTATTGCCCTCTTGACGAGGTGGTGGAGCAGGTGTTCGACATCTATCCGCCTGAGGCCGCGGACTGGGTGCGTGAGAACAACATATCTCAGCCTCCCACTGAGTACTGCGATGTGCACGGTCCCTCACCCATGACGGGCGATGTGGCTGTCTCCGACCCTCGTCCCTACGACTACATCAGCGGTATTGTACAGATCAAAGGCAACGCCCGGGGGCCAGATGTGCAACTCTATCGCCTCCAGTATGGGCCGGGTCTGAACCCTTCGTCCTGGACGCAAATAGGTGGAGATCACCCCTATACGGTGGACAACGGGCTGCTGGAGACCTGGGACGTGCGGGATCTGGATGGGCTGTACACCTTGCAGCTTTCGGTAGTGGACTGGAACAACTTCTATCGCCAGTCGACTATCCAGGTGACGGTGGACAACGTCGCTCCCTCGATTGAGATAACCTACCCGGTCACACAGCAACTCTACATCATGGAAAAGGATGAGTGGGTGAGCATCCAGGCCCAGGCTATGGACAACTTCTCCATGCGCAAAGTCGAGTTCTTTCTGGACGACGAGATGCTGACTTACGACACGGTCAGCCCCTACAATCAACGCTGGACCATTGTTATGACCACCACTGTGGAGCAAGACGCGGCACTCCGCAAGCTTCTCACCGAGAATGTGCCCATCGAGCAGTTCCCCGCCCAGTACTCCACTGCTGAGGACCCCATCCTTGAGGTAACCAACAGCATCACTGTGCCTCACACCATCCACGTTGAGGCCGTGGACGCCGCCGGCAACCGGACCAAGAGCGAAGCGGTGCTGATCTACGTGATCCATGAGCAGGAGGAAGAAGAGGAGGCGGCGCAGGCCAGCCGGGGCATGTACTACGAGACCAGGTGGGCGTTCGTCCGTCGCGAAGAGGACCCCGCGGTGCTGGCATGACGAGTATCCTGGTCAGCAACGATGACGGGATTTATGGCCCGGGCCTGCTTCCACTCAAGCGGGCCCTCCATCGCCTGGGGGAGGTTACCGTCATCGCACCCGATCGGCAATGGAGCGCCTCGGGCCATGCCAAGACGATGCACAAACCGCTGCGCGTGCAACAGGTCACTCTGGCCGATGGTTCCCCGGCCTACGCCAGCACCGGCGCTCCTTCCGACTGTGTAGCCCTGGCCGTTCTCGGTTTCCTACCCATGCAGCCCGACCTCGTGGTATCGGGCATTAACCTGGGCGCCAACGTGGGTCACGACATCACGTATTCTAGCACCCTGGCGGCAGCCTTCGAAGGCACCGTGTCTGGCATCCCCTCCATCGCTGCTTCTCTCGACACCTACGAAGAGGGCGATTTCGCCTACGCCGCGAGCTTTGTCGCCAGGCTGGCAAGAAAAGTTCTGGCCCACGGCCTACCCAGGAATGTCCTTCTGAACGTCAATGTGCCCAACGTACCACGTGAGGAGATTGCCGGGGTGGAGATCACCAGGCTGGGCAAAAGGCTCTATCGGGACAAGTTGATAAGACGAAAGGACCCCCGTGGGCGCGACTACTACTGGATTGGCGGGCCCCGACCCACAGGTGACGCTGGTGAGGAGGGCACGGATATTTGGGCTCTGGCTTCCCATCGCGTTTCCGTGACCCCTATTAAGCTGGACATGACCGACCAGGGCTTTATCGAGGAACTCAAGGCCTGGAGGATAGGCGTCTGACTCCATCGTCTGCCAACGTCGCGCAGTCCTCCACCCGCACTGAATCACTCAGCACGGAGACAAGAGCAGTGGACTTCTGGCAGGCGATGGAAGCAAGACAGAGTGTGCGGGCGTTCGACCGCCAGCGCGATGTCCCCCCAGATGCAGTGACCAGGCTCCTTAGCGCCGCCACTCGCGCTCCTTCGGCCGGCAACTGCCAGCCCTGGCACTTTCTCGTGGTGCGTGACCAGGAGACCAAGAAGACCCTGGCGCGGGCCGCCCTCAATCAGTGGTTTCTCAGCGATGCCCCGGTGGTCATCGTGGTATGCGCAGACCCCGAACGGTCGGCCCGCAGATATGGCGACCGGGGACGGTATTTGTACTCCCTCCAGGACACCGCGGCGGCCACTGAGAATCTGCTGTTAGCAGCTGTGGCCTCGGGTCTCGGCGCTTGCTGGGTTGGCGCCTTCGACGAGGATGCAGCCGCGGAAGCCCTCGACCTATCCTCACACCTGCGCCCGGTGGCCATTGTTCCCATCGGTTACCCGGCCGAACAGCCCCGGCGCGAGACAGATCGTCTTCCCCTGGACTCAGTAGTCAGAGCCATAGACTAGTTGTCTGCCCGCCACCCCGACCTTCCAGTGCACGGCTTGACCGGCGACCTTTCGTTCCGCGCCACTAGGCCGGGAGGAACCACTTTGCAGCGAACGCGGACTGCGGATATCATTGGCGTTGCGCTGAGAGACGAGCCATCATCGGGGACAGTACAGAAGGAGAAAGGCTGCCATGGCAACCAAGTATGCATTCTTCGAGGGCAGAATCGTGCCCATAGAAAAGGCAAAGGTCAGTATCATGACCCATGCCTTCAACTACGGAACGGGCTGCTTCGAGGGTATTCGCGCCTACTGGAACGGACCCCAGGAGCAGCTCTACGTTTTCAAGCTCAAAGAGCATTATGAACGGCTTCTACACTCCTGCAAGATTATCCTCATCTCCCTGCCCTATACCGTGGACGAGTTGTGTGGCTTCACCCTGGAGCTGCTCCGGAAGGAGGGCTTCCGCGAGGACACCTACATCCGTCCCCTGGCCTACAAGGCCGATTCCGGCGTAGGCGTCAGGCTGCACGACCTGCGAGCCGAGTTCGCCATCTTCGCCACTCCCTTCGGCAAGTACCTCGAGAGAGAGGAAGGTGCGAAGGTCGGGGTCTCGTCCTGGCGCCGAATCAACGACAACTCCGTCCCTGCGAGGGCGAAGCTCACAGGCGCCTACATCAACTCGGCACTGATCAAGACTGACGCCGTGATGAATGGCTTCGACGAGGCAATCGTTCTCACTCAGGAGGGCCACGTCTCTGAGGGAAGCGCAGAAAACCTCTTCATTGTGAGAGATGGCAAGCTGGTTACCTCTCCCGTCACAGACGACATCCTGGAAGGTATTACCAGGACCACTCTCATTGAGCTGGCCTCCAAGGAGCTCGGTGTGGAGACCATCGAACGCCCCATAGACCGCACGGAGCTCTACGTAGCCGAAGAGGCCTTCTTCTGCGGCACCGGGGTACAGATCGCCGCCATAAGCGAGATCGACCATCGACCGCTGGGGACAGGCAGAATAGGCCCTATCGTGTCGGGATTGCGCGATCTGTACTTCAGTATCGCTCGAGGAGAGAGAGAAGAGTACAACCACTGGGTGAGCCCTGTTTACGCTCCCGTGCCCGTGGTCTGATCGCGCAGCGCTTGGACGTGTCCAGTTGACGGCTCGCCAGCCAGACCCAGGGAGCTATGGAGCCAGGACCTCCACGGTTGCCGGTAGCAGTATCCGGTCGCCGAGCGAAACGCCCTCCGAATTCGTGACCTCCAGTCTTCTGAGGGTGTCCACTTCGTACAACCCTATTGCCAGGTGGTAGTTGCCGGGAGGTACGTCCATCTCCAGCGGAACCAGATGCTCATCCTGCACGACTTCTCCGGGTATCCAGGCCCGGGTGGGATAGATGCCGCCGGCCGGAGCGCTGTCCCCTTGTGCCAACACTTGCCCCTCTTCATCAGTAAGGTGGACAAAGACAGTGTAGTCTCCGGATACGTCTGCCCGCCCCTGCCAGTAGAGCAGCAGGCGGAAGTAGTTGCCCGGCTTGGCGCTATTGTTGGCAAGCTTGTAGGCCATCAGTTCTATCTGCTGATCGAAGGCAAAAGGTCCCACCGGGACCGTTTCTGATAGATCTACCGGCTCCGATCGCCGGACCTGCACCCTGCCCAACTCTATGCTGTCGGAGAGTTCCCTGCCCCGCTCATCGACGACGGCCAGCCTCTCTCCAGTATCGGGTAGATGTAGCCCCGCCCGAAGCACGTAGACCCCAGGGGGCGTTTCCTCTGACACTTTCAGTCTATGAGGATCGGAGACGTAGAACCCGGGGGTCCAGTTCGAGGTGGGGATATCCGCGGGACTCAGCTCCTCGGATAGGCTCCATGAGATGTAGTTGGGGCGCAGATCATCGAGGTGAACAAAAGCGCTGTAGTCTTTGTCCATCCTCCTCTGGGCCTGCCAGTAAAGCGTCACCTCAAGATCGCCGCCAGCCACGACGCTCTCGCTACTGAGGTCGTACCCTAAGAACAAGGCCTCGTCGCCCAGTTTCACCTGCGCGGGGCGCTCCACCCCCAGGACCTGACCCGGCGGAGAACTCTTGCGGAACCAGGTCGTGCGGGGATCGATGAATCCCTCCTTCACCAGCAACAGTGCCAGGAGGCATGCTGCCAGGAGACCCGCATCCCCAGCGGAGAGCCGCGTTTCTACCACTCGTTCCTCAGTAACACCCCTTCTTGCTCTAAGCCGGAGGAACGCCGCCGCGGCTACCAAGGCCAGTAACGTAGCCGCTGAGACGAGGTTGGCCACCGTGCGCACGGGGGTGTCTCCAAAACGCACCTCGATGTCGTGGTCGCCGGCCGGCACTTGAAAGGTGATCAGCCCCTCCGGATAGGATGGGCTAATGGGCACGGGCTCCCCATCTATCGAGGCCCGCCAGCCATCAAAGTGGATGGTATTGAATCGCACCGTGAACGGGATGGAAGTTGAGATGCGATACTTGTCAAGCACCGCCGTGTGCTCCATCTCTTCGGCCCGCGCAGAGTCGGGAAGACTCTCCACATCCAGTTTGGAGATGGGACGTCCTGAGAGGTATCGGGACACCAGAGGTGAGCCGCTGGGCTCCTCCACAACCGACGTGGGCAGACACTCGCTGGCACTGGTGGTGCCGAGTATGCCAGTCCTTACCTCGTGCATCACAACGTCTGACGGAGACAGCTCCTGCAGGTTGGTTGGGGGCCACACAGCATAGAGATGCACGAAGGCTGCCATCACGATAAGGAGCAGCGACAGTGCCACCATGGCCGCCTCCAACCGGCGCCAGGGGAGCCTCGCCCACAGACAGGCACTGGCCCCGGCCAGCACAGCGGCGCCCAGAATTGCCGTGCCCAGAAAACGCCACGGGAACTCCGCAAAGGCCAGTAGCGGCATGTGCTCCCAGAGGGATGTCGACATCGGTAGGGTCATGAACACAGACACCAGGAGCATTACCCCAAAGAAAGCAGTTTGCCTCCTCTGGCCCCGTGTCACTGCACCGAGGGCCAGGCTCGCCAAGCCCAGACAGTCCAGCGCTACCAACACCGTGCCCAGATTCAGCAACCAGACCGGATTGAGGGAAGAGCTGTCTGGCACAGGGGAGGGGGAGAGTATCTCGCGCAGAGTGATAAAGTGCTGGCGGAAGTCGAAGTAGTCCTGTCTGAGCCTGTCGAGCTTGACCAGGGGCGCCTCCATGAGAGCCGGCACCAGGAACAGCGACACCAGAGTCACTGACGCGACGAGAGCCACCACCGCCCATTTGACCTTGTCCCATCTCCGCGAGGATAGGATGGTCCAGATTCCGAAAAGTACCAGGAAGGGAAAGAAGAGCATGCCGCTGATATTGTGGCTGACAAGTACGGCTCCACACAGGAGGGGAGTAGTGACTAGATAGAGGGGATGGTCCCTCGTCAGCAGCCGATGGTAAGACCAGAGAGCGGCGGGCATGACGCACATCGCCAGGAACTGCGCGTACCCGCCCCGGACAAAGATCTCCCGGAGCATAAAGGGTGCGTAGATGTAGGCTGCCGCAGCCAGGATCCCGGCCCTGGCGCTCAGGATGTCCCTGGTCAGAGCGTATGTGCCCCAGGCCGCCAGCAGCAGCGATCCAATCAAGACCAACTTGAAGGCAGTCTCGAAGCCAAACCCCAGAACGTGCACCGCCTCCGTCAGGTGGTACAACAATGGGGCGAAGTAGTTGAAGATAGGATACCCGTACCCGTAGGCCATGTCGGGCGCCCAACGCGGATAGAAGACGCCGTCGCGCCAGCCCTGATCGATTTCGACCACCCTCAACAGGTGCAGATAACCATCCGCAGTGCGCGGTAGTCCAGGCTGAAGCAGAGCTATGGCCAAGAAGCTCGGCAGCAGGAGTACGACCAGGAGACCGAGATCGAACCTCCCCCCAAGCCACTTCGGGATCTTGTGACTTCGTGTCAACTTCACTCCGGACCTTGGGGCCTTCCTCGTACTAAGACTGCTGCGCACGGCGGGGATCTGAGGGTCGTTTCTCCCGTCGAACATAGTGGAACGCAAAGAGATTATAGGGGATTCTACGACGCGGAGCCATGCACCTCGACGCTACGGCGCCTTCTGTCGCAGGCCGAGACACGACAGGACAGGGGCGAGGGGCGCGATCAGACAGAGAGTGCCTATGCTGAGTATCAGCCAAGAGTACTCCGGCAGACCCTCCACCACCGAACCCAGGAGGTTGGAGCCAAAGGCGATTTCGACAGTCGCCGGTCCGCGCAGCGATGTAGCGAAGATGATACCTGCAAAGAGCAGAGGCAGCGCCATCGCCACGCCCGAGAGGGGCCCGCGTAGGACGAAGTGCTGTCCCAGGATGCCGCTCACGGGCACCACGTAGGTGAACAGCAGCGAGGTCAGCAGTAGCACGCAGAAGAGCCCCACGTCCCTGGGCTTGAGCTGTCGGAAGAACAGGTTGGCGACAAGAATCAGGACGCTGAGATGGTGCCGGACCACACGAGGCGCACATCCCCGCGAGCCTCTCCCACGTTACTCTTGCGCGGCAGGCTGTTCCGAAGACCCGGGCCCCACATACACCTTGCCCAGCCGTACACGCTCCTCCTCCAAGCCCACAAGGCGAAGGAAACTCCCACTAGCTGGATCCCACAGTCCAACCGACAGACGGTGCCTACCCTCGGGCAGTGACTCGTCTAGGATGATGTCGAAGCGATCCCGCACGACCTCTCCTTTCGACCACAGACTGGTGGGATAGAGACCATCAACGGGCTCATGGAAGATCTCATCCAGAACATCTCCGGACTCATCAGTGATAAGTACGGAGGCCACGTAGTCCCGTTCAGGTTGCACCAGGGCCTGCCAGTACAGCACGACGTGTACAGCTTCCCCGCGTTCGGCTGCCTGAGTCCCGAGGTCGCAGCCCAGAAGCTCCAACTTGCCGTCGAAGTTCGCCTGGCGCACCCGAGGGATATTCAGTTCGTCAATACTGGGCGGCACGGCGGCCTTGGCCACAGAGATCGGCTCGGTGGACACTACCCCATCCGGCAGGGTTGCACCATCTTCCGTTGCCGTGAGACGGTTGCCTGTCACCTCATCGTACAGGC
>CAYGQI010000023.1:0-16522 GCA_964351925.1 uncultured Anaerolineales bacterium
GGCCTGTTCCTGGCTCTACCGCTCGCTGCGGCGTGTGCGGTTCTCGATCCACCGCCTCCGCCCACACCGACCCCTACCCACACGGCTTACCCGACTTCCACCCCCACGAGGACTCCTACACCGTCGCCCACGCCTACGTCGACCAGCACCTCGACGCCCAGGCCAGAGCCAACTTCTACCCCGCGCGGGCACCTGGAGGTGGCAGTTATCCTTCACGGGCCATCGCGTTTCTTCCAGGTGGACCGCGCACTGGCCGAAAACGACGCCTCATCGGTGCCAATACTTGCCTACGCGGGAGATGAGGTTCCTGACCTGACGGCCTTTGACGCTGTCATTCTCTCCGGCGGCGAGCACCCGCCAAGCCAGTTCGACAAGGTTCCCTTCTTCCAGCCGGAGCGGGAAAGGGTTCTGGAGGCCATAGACGGTGGAGTTCCCGTTCTCGGCATCTGCCTCGGACATCAGTTGCTGGCTCACTGGCTGGGAGGCCGAGTGGAAAGGAGCAAGCAGTTCGAAGTGGGATGGCTGGAAGTTACCGTAAGCGAGGATGGCCTTCAGGATCCCCTGTTACAGGGTGTCGGACCACGGTTCTATGCTTTCCTATGGCACTGGGACCAGGTGATTGAGCTTCCACCCGGAGGGGTGAACCTCGCTTCGTCTGACTTGTGTCCGGTTCAGGCCTTTCGGTATCGGGATCTCCCTGTGTGGGGGGTGCAATCCAATCCTCACTACAACGCCTCCCTGGCCGAATCAGTGCTCTTGG
This sequence comes from uncultured Anaerolineales bacterium, assembly GCA_964351925.1. Taxonomy (GTDB): domain Bacteria; phylum Chloroflexota; class Anaerolineae; order UBA7937; family B3-Chlor; genus JAUVXJ01. Next base: position 761 of record CAYGQI010000023.1, read on the forward strand.
GCGCTCCGTGGTTGGCTGACCTTGGGATCGACGGCGAGGAGATGGCCCGCAGAGGATACGACGTAGACGACGGCAGTCAGGATCGCATCTTCAGGAACTTCTTCGATTTCGTACGACGGCATTGAGCAGAGGCAATAGCGCCACGGAAGTCTGGAGTCAGCCAGGAGGGTCTGGCGAGACTGTATACACCCACGATCAGTGGTGATAACAGGCTAGGCGTGGTGGGGGCCCGCGGGTCAAGGTGTTCTGAACGCAGGTAGGAGCGACGCGGGCCGGAGCTCGGGCTGTCGCCCAGGCAATGGGTCGCGCGCCAGTCGCCGTTACCATCTCCGCTGGAGGCACGGTGGGCGGAGAGTTGAACACGGAGCACGTTCATGGTATAATAACTCCGTGGGGGAGTGTCGGAACTGGAAGACGAGCGTGATTTAGGATCACGTGGAGCAATCCGTGTGGGTTCGAGTCCCACCTTCCCCATGAGAGTTGCCTAGCAAGCGGGCGTAGTTCAGCTGGCAGAACGTCTCCTTGCCAAGGAGAAGGTCGTGGGTTCGAATCCCATCGCCCGCTTTTCTGTGTGCCAGGTGCCCGGCGGTGGCTTGGCTTTCGCAGAGATCACCAGGGGCGCCGCATCCGGGCGTTATGACGGTTCTTGGGAGGTTGGCGAGTTCCATTGGAAGTAGCTACGAAGGAGTTGGAGAACAGACAAGCTGTGCTGACCGCGACTCTCGACGAGGAGTGGTTGGATCCTTTCATGAAAACGGCATCGCGCCGGCTGGCCTCCCGAGTGGAGATTCCCGGTTTCCGGAAGGGGAAGGCTCCGCATCGTGTGGTGGTGCGCCACATGGGCCGGGAGGCCTTGGTCAGGGAAGTGATAGACGACCTGGGTCAGGCAGCGTATGAGGCGGCGCTGAAGGAGAGCGGGCTGGAGCCCATTCAGCTGGATGACCTTGAGATCGCTGAATGGGAGCCCCTTGCTCTGCGGATGACGGTGTCCCTGCCGCCGGTGGTGGAGGTAGGAGACTACCGCAGCGTGCCGCTGACGACAGAGGACGTCGAGGTCGCAGAGGAAGATGTAGAGGAAGCGCTGAAGGACCTCCAAGAGCAGTATGCAGAGAGAGTCCCTGTGGACCGACCAGCGCAGCTGTCCGACTTCGCCGTGCTGGATGTGGATGGCACGGTCGATGATCGTGTGGTGCTCAAGTTCGAAGCGCAAGAGCATGAGCTGAAGGAGAATGGGGATACGCCCGTGGCAGGCTTCGCGCAGAAGCTGGCCGGGATGTCACCCGGGGAGGACAGGAGCTTCAGCCTGACATACCCTGAAGACTACGAGGATGAGGATCTGGCGGGCAGGGAGGTCTCTTTCCGGGTACATCTTCACGATCTGCAGGAGAAACGCCGTCCTGCGGTGGATGACGAACTGGCGAAGATGGCGCGTGGCTTCGAGACCGTAGGTGAGCTGCGAGAAGATACTAGGCAGGATCTGCATGCGCGTCGAGAGGCCAAGCAGCAGGATGACTTGGCCGAGGAACTCTTGGACACCCTCTTGCAGCAGGCGGAGATCGATTCGCCGCCCACGTTCGTGAACAGGGAGTTGGACTCCATGCTCAGGAGATTGGCCTATGATCTGCAGGAGCAGGGGTTCACGCTGGACGGCTATTTGAGAACCACGGATAGGACGGTAGAGGATCTGATAGAGGAGTTCCGACCCACCGCCGAGAAGCGAGTAAGCAAGTCCCTGATCCTCGCCCAGCTCGTCAAAGAGGAGGGGATAGAGGTAGAGGATTCGGACATGCAGCAAGAGGTGGCGAGGATGACGCGAGTGTACGGGCAGCAGAGAGAGGTCCTACGCGAAGCGCTCCTCGGCAACGAGCAGATAAGGGAGGAGATCAGAAACAGGTTGTACGGCCGCAAGGTGGTGCAGCGCCTTGCAGGGCCGCCGGAGGCCACCGAAGGCCAGGAGGAAGAAGTCGGTTCTGTTGTGGCAGACGGGGAACAATCCTCGAGCGACAAGGACACGTCCCCAGAGGCGGCTGAATCCGCGTAGGTGATTGCTCTCCGTCATACAAGTGGAGGTTCTGTGGGAGGTAGTTCCATGCACAGTCTCATTCCCATGGTCATAGAGTCAACGGGGAGGGGGGAGCGCGCGTACGACATCTACTCTCTTCTCCTCAAAGAGAGGATCGTTTTCTTGGGCACGCCGATCGATGACAATGTGGCGAACGTGACCATCGCCCAGCTTCTCTTTCTCGACCGTGAGGATCCGGACAAGGACATACATCTTTACATAAACAGCCCCGGGGGAATGATCTATCCCGGGCTGGCTGTATATGACACCATGCAGCTACTCAAATCCTCCGTGTCGACCATTTGTGTGGGATCGACAGCGAGCTTGGCAACGGTCCTTTTGGCCGCAGGAACGAAGGGTAGGAGGTATGGTCTCCCGAACTGCACGATTCACATGCACCCTGCGGGGGGTGGCGTGCGCGGGTATGCGCCTGACGTGGAGATCCAGGCGCGGGAGCTGTTGCGCATGCAGAGTAAGATCCACGAGATACTTTCCAGGCACACCGGGCAGACTGTGGAGAAGATAGCCCACGACTTCGATCGAGACTACTTTATGGACGCCGAGGGTGGCGTGGAGTACGGTATCATTGACGAGATACTCACTAGGCCAGCCGAGGAGGAGGACTAGGGGCAATGTCCGGAACGGCTACGGAGCACCTGCGGTACTGCTCTTTCTGCAGCAGGCCACAGAGTCAGGTGGGACGCCTGATCGCAGGCCCTGGATCCGTTAGCATCTGCGACGAGTGCGTCGAACTGTGCCGGGAGATACTCGCAGAGGAGGAACCAGCTGCTGATCGGAGTCAGGCACCCGTGGACAAGATCCCGTCACCTAAGGAGTTGTGCGAGCGACTCGATGAGTACGTCATCGGTCAGAATCAAGCCAAGCGTGTGCTGTCCGTGGCTGTCTACAATCACTACAAGAGAGTCTTTGCCGGTACGGCTGTGAATGATGTGGAGCTTCAGAAGACCAACATACTCCTCATCGGACCTACAGGGTGCGGCAAGACCCTGCTGGCCGAGACTCTGGCCAGGATACTCGATGTGCCGTTCACCATAGCGGATGCCACGTCATTGACAGAGGCCGGCTACGTCGGCGAGGACGTGGAGAACATCCTGTTGCGGCTGATCCAGGCGGCGAACTACGACCTCGCACGGGCGGAGAAGGGGATTGTCTACGTGGATGAGATTGACAAGACCGCCCGTAAAGCTGGTGACAATCCCTCCATCACCCGCGATGTGTCCGGGGAAGGGGTACAGCAGGCATTGCTCAAGATAATCGAAGGTACGGTGGCGAATGTGCCTCCGCAAGGCGGTAGGAAGCATCCTCATCAGGACTTCATACAGCTGGACACGACGGACGTGCTTTTTATATGCGGTGGTGCCTTTGAGGGCCTGGATAACATCGTTGCAGAGCGTGTGGGAGGCAGGAAACCGATTGGCTTCGCTGACAAGGAGGCCCGAGGGAAGCAGGAACTGACGTCTGCTGACTTGCTGCGCAGGGTGATCGCGGACGACTTGCTCAAATATGGCCTCATACCTGAGTTCGTCGGGCGATTGCCCATGGTGGTCAGTGTGGATCCGCTTGACAGAGAGACCATGGTCAGGATACTCCAGGAGCCGAAGAACGCCATTGTGAAGCAGTTCAAGAAGCTTCTCGCGCTGGACAATGTAGAGCTCCTTTTCACTGACGAGGCCTTGGAGGCTGCCGCCGAGAAGGCTTTGGAGTACAAGACAGGAGCTAGAGGTCTGCGGACCATCATCGAGCAGGTTCTGCTAGATACCATGTTCGAGATTCCTTCCCTGGGCAATGTTCGGAGCTGCGAGATTACCCAAGAGGTAATCACGGGGGAGGCAAAGCCGGAACTGGTCTACTGGTCGGAGACGGCCTAACAGAACGAAGAGGCAACGCCTGAAGGGCCTACTATCTGCTACGGTGGGCCCTTTCGATTCTTAGGGCCGTTTGCTCTCAGCAGAGTGGCCTACTCACAGCAACCCATCGTCGTTGCGGCATCTCGACCATCTCTGCAACACACCTGGGGAAGAGCGCGGGTCACAAGGTCACGGTATGCTGCGACGATCTGTCCCGCGACAATGGGCCAACCATAGCGCTTGGCGTGGGTTGCCGCCCGCTGGCCCATCTCCTGCCGCATTGCTCCGTCTGTCAGCAGGAGCGACAGCTTCTCCGCGAGCGCCTTCGGGTCGTCATTAGGCACGAGGAAGCCGGTGCTGCCGTCCTGGACGGTGAAGGTGAGGCCACCGACCCTCGAAGCGACGACCGGCGTGCCACACGCCATGGCCTCCAAGGCGACCATCCCAAACGATTCGTAGTGGGACGGGACTACACAGACCTCAGCAGCGGAGTAGTGGAACGGCAACGCTACCTGCTCTCTCTTTCCTAGAAAGGTCACCACATCGGCGATCCCCAGAGTCTCGCGCATGTCCTGGAGGCGTGCCATTTCCCGGTCCATGTTTGCAGCGTCCGCGTCGGGCTCGCCTCCGATCACGCACAAGCAGATATCGTGCCGCAAATCTGTGTGCTTCTCCAGCACGAGAGCCATAGCCTCGATCAGTACATCGATGCCCTTGAGTGGTTCGACTCGTCCCACGAAGAGCACCATCTTATGATGGACCGGCATGTCAAGGTAGGCTTCCGCCTCACTCCGGGCTCGCGGGTAGAAGAGTTCCAGGTCGACTCCGCAGGGAATCACTTCTATCTTCGTCGGATCAGCCCCGTAAAGCCAAATCATCTGAGCCTTTTCCAGAGGATTGGCCGCTACCAGTCGATCGACAGAGTTGATGATCTCGCGCTCACTCTCCACGCGGACTGGAGCCTCCAACTCGGCTTCGCTCTTGGCGACGCGGTTCTTCAACTTGCCCAGTGTATGGAACATGTGCATCACCGGAGTGTTCCATTCTCTCCGGAGCTGCCGGGCCACCAGACCGGAGAGCCAGTAGTGACTGTGGACCAAGTGATACGCGACGTCCTCGCGCCTGGCGAACTCCAGCAGATTGTCTGTGAACTCGTCGATGTGATTATGAACCAGGTTCTTGTCATAGGGAGCTTCCGGGCCAGCTTTGAGATGGATCACCCGCGCATTGGGACCTAGGTCGACGATGCGGGGGGCATCCGGGTCCTGAGACCGCGTGAAGACATCCACCGTGAAGCCTCGACGGCCCAGTTCGCGGCTGAGATCTCTGACGTACACATTCATGCCGCCCGTTTCCTTGCCGCCCAGTGCTGCCTTGGGGCAGGTGTGGACGCTCAGCATGGCCAATCTATACATGGGTGCTCCACCCCTTGGTCAGTCTTAGGTTGTGGATCTCGGTGCGTACACCCCCGAACCGGTACTTGTATTCCTCCTCTCCTCGCAGGAAATCGAAGACCTTGAGTCCGCGCTCGATGGCATCCCGGATGCAGTGGGCAAGGAGGACGATACCGGTGCTGAGCGAAGGGTAGAGATCGGGATCGTAACCGGAGTTGTACACAAGAAACGCGTTGTCGAATTCGAAACAGAACATGGAGGCGGCTTTGACATCGTTGATGATGAGAGAAGCAAGCCTAAGCCAGCCGCGCTCAAAGGCCACGCCAGCTATCTCGCGGAAGAAGCCCTGCGCTCTCTCGTCCATGAAGGCCTTCTTGTGGGCACCGCTCTTGCGGTGCAGCATGACGAAGTTCTCCACCTCCTCGTCCAGCGAGACTGAGTCGTCCACATAGTACCAGCGCACAGCTGCCTCGCGACTGGCCTTGCTGACTTTGCGGCGAATCTCGTGACGCTGCTTTTTGCTGAGCAGCGCCAGGTAGCCGTCCCAGCTGGACGGCAGGTTGATAATGGGGCATACCTCCTCGACCACGGACGTGACCTCGACGTTGGCGCTCGCTCCGCCGAGCGCTGGCAGAATCCTGAGGGTTGGGGAGAGGGCAGGTATGTTGTGAAGGTCGAGGACGTCCCAAGCACGACCATATTCGCTGGAAAGGAAGTCCCATAGTGCTCTGTACACGGCCGCTTCTCGTTCGTCCGCTACCATGATCACATCCAGGTAGTCAGATAGCTCAGTTCCACCCACGAGCTGTAATGCCCCCCGACCTTCGCTGCTTGACCTAGCATGGAGTGGGGCCACCCCCACCAACTCTGGCCCGTCCCAGATAGCCAGAATGCACAAGCGTGACTCCTCGCCGTACCAATTCCACCAGGTTCGCTGCCATTCCCAGGTCAGGAATATGGTGTTGGTTCCACTGCGCTGGAGCAGTCCATTCCATTCCCGCTGGAGTTCCGGGAATGCACTGGCATCTTCGTGGGCTTCGACCCTCAGCTCTTCGTTCACGTCCCATGTCCATTATAACAAATTGCCTGCCACGGTGCCGGGATGGTTGACTCCGTGCCTCGCCTTGCGCAGGTTTCTGGATTGTGCTAGAATATGCTTGCGTCTCCTATTGTGCTCGTGATGCTACGGTCAACGTTTTGAGCCAATACCTCGATAAAGGGAGCCGATCTCTGGAGATGCTGCTCGAGAGGGCGCAACCTCTGGGTAGGCACCCACCTGCTACGGCAGGTTCAAAACAATGACGGCACACGGCAAGATGGGGGACGCAGGTAAAGCCAACAGGCGAACTAGGTCTGTTGGCTTTGTCATTTAGGGCGCGTGTCACGTGGCGAGGGTTTTCCTCTTTGGGCCGGAACTATGCTAGAATCGTGTACACGCGCTGAGGGAGAGCCATGGGTCTTGTCCACAGATTCATTGGGACCAGTACCGACTTCCAATGGGAAGGCATTGGCCAGCAAGCGTACGAATCCTCTGAAGTGCGCTGCGTCAGCGTCCGCTGGCTAATAGGTCCAGCCGAAGGAGCACCCAACTTCGCGGTCCGGTACTTCGAGATTGCACCAGGTGAGTGCACCTCCCTGGACAGGCATGAGCACGACCACGGTGTGGTGGTATGGAGAGGGCATGGCGAGGTCCTTCTGGGAGACGAAGTACTGGAGGTCTCATTTGGCGACGCGGTATACGTGTCCCCAAATGAGGCGCATCAGTTCAGATGTACTGGAGATGCGCCGCTAGGCTTTCTGTGTGTGATCCCTGCACGAAGGAGTGGGAATCCGTGAAGGCTGTGATGTACCTTGGTCCCGGTGAGCTTCGATATCAAGAGGTGGAGACCCCGCGGCCTGGGCCTGGGGAGCTGCTGATCAGGAATAGGGCGGCTCTCACGTGCGGGACCGATGTGAAGACATTCCGTCGGGGGCATCATCTCATGGAGCCGCCGATGCTGTTCGGGCACGAGTTCTCCGGCCAGGTAGCGCAGGTGGGGAGGGGAGTCACTGGCTTTGCCGAAGGCATGAGGGTTGTGGCTGCCAATTCTGCTCCCTGCAACTCCTGTTTCTACTGTCAGCGCGGCAAGCACAACCTGTGCGAGAGAATCCTGTTCAACTGGGGGGCGTTTGCCGAGTACGTCAGGGTGCCGGCACGTATCGTAGAGACCAACGTGTACGAAATTCCGCCGGATCTGGATTTCGAAGAGGCGGCCATGCTCGAACCACTGGCTTGCGTCGTCTTGGGGAACGAGGCAGCAGGTATCTTACCCGGGGACACCGTCGTCATCGCCGGGGGAGGGGGCCCCATTGGACTCATGCACCTTCAGTTGGCCTGCTACAACGGAGCGCGCCACGCGGTGGTGATCGATCTTATGGATTCGAGGCTGCGACTGGCTGAGCGGTTGGGTGCCACGCATACGGTCAATCCTACCCGTGAGGATCCCGTACGCTTCGTCCAGGAGCTCACTCACGGTCGTGGGGCCGATGTGGTCATCGAGACTGCTGGGGTGCCTGAGGTGTGGCAGATGTCGATACAAGTCGCCCGTAAGGGTGGGACCGTGGTCATGTTCGGCGGTTGCCCCGGCGGGAGTCAGGTAGCGGTGGACGCGAACAAGGTACACTACGGAGAACTCACCATCAAAGGCGTCTTTCATCACACACCGAAGACGGTTGCCAGGGCACTCCAGCTGCTGAGCGACGGGGTGGTCGAGGCCGGCCCGCTCATCACCGGCAGAGTCCCTCTCCAAGATACGCAGGCGGCGCTGGAGAGGATGATGTCCGGCGAGGCGATCAAGATGGCGATCACTCCCTAGTGGAGACCAGGAACTGTGGATGAGAGTGGCGCGGTATCACAGTTGGGGTGACGTTCGCCTGGAGCACATGGACGTGCCCGAGATCGGTCCTGGAGAGATGTTGGTCCAGGTGCGGGCCTGCGGGCTGTGCGGGAGCGACTTGATGGAGTGGTACGCGGACAGCAAGGCGCCAACGGTTCTCGGTCACGAACCGGTGGGTTTCGTCTCGCGCGTAGGAAGTGGTGTCGCCGAATTCACTCCGGGGGATAGGGTTTTTGTTCATCACCACGTTCCCTGTTTCGTGTGTCACTATTGCAGACGTGGCAACTACTCCTGCTGTGCGACCTTCAAAGAGAACGGCATCTATCCTGGAGGCTTTTCCGAGTACATCCGCGTAGCTGCGGCCAACGTGGCACTGGACGTGCTCCCTCTGCCCGAGGGTGTGCCCTTCGAGGAAGCTACCTTGATCGAGCCGGTCGCCTGCGCTATCAGGGGCGTCAAGCGAGCCGGGGTCCAGCGCGGCGACAGCGTGCTCATCATTGGGGCAGGGGTCAGCGGTTTACTGTTTACCCAACTGTGCAGATTATGGGGTGCGGATCTGGTTATCGTAACGGACTTGGTGGACTTCCGCCTGCACAGAGCTCTGGCGGCCGGGGCCGACGCGGGCCTCAATCCTGCCCTCGATGATGTCCAAGCAGAGGTCCAGAGACTCTCCGGCCGCGCGGGCTCAGACGTGGTTATCGTGACTGTGGGGAGTGTGGCCGTCATGGAGCAGGCGCTCCAGCTGGCTGCCAAGGGAGGCACGGTCCTTCTCTATGCTCCGCTGCCGCCGGGCCAAACGCTTCCCGTGGACGTGTGTGACTTGCTCTTCTCAGAGAAGACCCTGGTCACTACCTATTCGTGTGCGCCCGACGACACGCGGGCCGCGCTCGATTTCATCGCCAGCGAGACCCTGAAGACCGAAGGCCTGGTGACGCATCGTTTCGGTCTCGAGGAGGTGGGGGAGGCCATGCGCTTGGCGGCTGAGGGCGGGGAGTCCCTGAAGGTGGTGATCGTCCCGTGACGGTGGACCGACGAAGTGGTCAGGGCCGGGCGCGGGCCGTCGGATCACTCTTCGTCTTTCGTCAGCGGGAGCCTGGTAACGCATGACGTGGTCAAAGCTGTACGGCAGGCTTGACCTAAATCTGGCTTTGGTTGTCCTCCTTACCGTCTTCGCCTTCGCTCCGCTGGCCTACCCGGGTTTCTTTCAATCCCACTCTGGGTTCCTGCCCGTGTTCCATCTCTACGATCTGGAGGGCGATCTATGGGGCAACTGGGGATGGGCGCCCCACCTGGTCACACCCCCGAATCCGCTGACCGGGGAGGGGGCCGTGCCATACCTGATAGCCGAACTGCTCCGCTGGTTCGGCATGGATGGTGTGCAGGCCATCAAGAGCGTATACGCCCTGGGTTTTGTGATCTCCGGAGTGACGGCGTATCTCCTGGGGAGGAGGTTATTTGACCGCGCCTCAGGGCTGTTGGCGGCAGTGGTGTACGTTTATGCGCCTTTTCACCTGGCCACGGTGTATGTGCGCGGCGCCTTCGCCGAGGCATGGGCCTTTGTGCTGTTTCCCGTGGTCGTCCTCTGCTTCGAGAAGTACCTTCGCGACCGAAGGATGTGGTCGGCCGTCTCAGCGGCGCTCGCCTTCGTCGCTCTCGCTTCTACCAGCCTCGGCCTGGCGCTGCTATTCGCCGTCCTCGTCCTCCTCTACATTGTGGCGATGGGCCCGTCCCGCCAGGCAAAGCGGTATGCTCTCATATTGCTGGCGCTGGCCTTGGGTTCAGCTCTGGTGCTTCAGCTGCCCACAGTGGTCAGGTACGGACTGCCTGCGATCCGCGAAGAGGGCTTCGCACAGCATTTTGTCTACCCCTTCCAGCTTTTGTCAGCCGGCTGGGGGTACGGGGCAAGCATTCCGGGGTGGAAGGACACCTTACCGCTTCAGGTTGGACTGGCGGCGACAGGTCTGACATTTGTGACGGTCTTGCTCCTGCCGGGTCAGCGAGGAACCAGTCCCCGCGTTGTAAGAACCTCAGGTTTCTTCGTGGCAGCGGCGGCGGTGATGGTCTTGCTGGTGACACAGCCTGCGTCCCTCTTCTGGCAGGTGACCAGGCTGTCCTCTGCCGTGAGCTATCCTTGGCAGGTGCTGTCTCTTGCGGTGTTCGCCATGTCCATGGCTTCGGCCGCCACAGTGCGGCTGGAGCCCAGACTGGCGCGCTTGCCCTGGCAGGCGGTCCTGGTGTCGCTCGTCATCCTCGGGAGCTACGACTATCTGAGCCCCCGCTTCACAGATGTGCGCGTCGGCGGTTCGCCTGTCGCTGTTCTGGGCAACGAGGCGATGTTACTCGCATTTGAACGGGACGGGCCGTTGGGCCATGGGGCCACAGTCCGCTTGACCCTCTACTGGCAGAGTCTACGTCCCATGGAGACGGACTACACGGTGTTCGTGCACGTTGTGGACCAGGAGGGAACCATCTGGGCTCAGCGGGACAGCATGCCAGTCGATGGGGAAAGGCCCACCAGCGCTTGGCAACTGGGGGAAATCATCGAAGACACGCACGTGATGACTATTGACGTGGAGGGTCCGCGCGAGGGGTACGTGGTGGAGGTCGGGCTCTACGATCCGAACACCGGGACAAGGCTGCCTCTGTCGAGCGAGGCCACAGCGATCAGACTGGAGTAGTCAAGGCATTTGTCCACCATGGCCAGGTCGATCCAGCACAGGCTCAGGCGCTGTGACACGAACCTCCTTCTGGTCGTGGCTCTCACGGTCTTTGCCATAGCACCGCTGTTTCAGCCTGGGTTCTTCTGGGGTGCTCACGATGCCCGCCATAGCGTCTACTTCCTTTATGAGTTCGATCGTTCGATTCAGGACGGAATCATGTACCCGCGCTGGTCGCCCGACATCACATTTGGGTACGGGTATCCGCTGTTCAACATCTACGGGCCACTGGCCTTCTACCTGGGTGAGGCGTTTCACCTCCTCGGTCTAGACTTGCTCTGGGCCATAAAGATGGTCTTCGCCACCAGCTTTGTGCTCTCAGGCCTGACCATGTACCTGTTCGTGCGCAGGCTGATGGGCGGCTGGGCGGGCCTGATAGCCGGTCTGGTGTACGTGTACGTGCCTTACCACATCGGCGATATCTATGTGCGGGGCGCATTCGCCGAATCTGTAGCTCTCGTGTTCTTTCCTCTCATCCTCTGGACCTTCTACGAGACGGTGGAGAACCCGCGTCCGCTGGCCCTTGCGGGTGGCGCTCTTTCATATGCCGGCTTGGTCTTCTCGCACAACGGGCTCTTGCTATTGTTCTCGCCATTCCTGGGCATCTATCTAGTCTTCCTGGTGGTGTCAAGGGCGTGGCAGGACGTACACGATGCTGGAGCTTCCACACGCAAGGGCTGGGAGCCCCTTGCCAGGGCTATGGGAAAGCGTGGCTGGGCGCCACTGGCCAGTTTGCTGCTGGGACTGGGCCTTAGCGCTCTCTTCTGGCTCCCCATGGCTCTGGAGTTCAAGTACGTCAGGCTGGATCAGTGGTTGGGCGGCTACTACGACTACCGCGACGACTTCGTCTACTTCTTTCAGTTCTTCTCGCCCTTCTGGGGCCATGGCTTGAGCCGTCCAGGACCACATGATGATCTCTCTTTCCAGATAGGAGCGGTACCTGTCATCCTCTCCGTGTTTTCGCTCGCTGCGGTGGCACGAATGCGGGACAGGGTCCAGAGGCGGATGACACTCTTCTTCCAGGTTTCTCTTGTTGCGATTGTCTTCTTGATGCTCTCCGCGTCGATGGCCTTCTGGGAATTGCTGCCCATCGTCATCTTTGCCCAGTTTCCGTGGCGACTGCTTGCGCTGGTGATGCCCTGTGTGGCCTTCTTGGCCGGCTCGGTCGTGGCGAATGAAAGACAACCCCGTGACGACCGAGGGCCAACCCTCGCTACCTGGGGATTGACCATCTTGATCATCATCGCCAGCTATGCCTATCTCTCCCCACAGATCATCGAGCCTGCTGAGGGGCCTGTCTCGCTGGCTGGCATGATGCGGTTCATGCAAAGCAGCAATCAGATGACGGGGTCAGTGGCCTGGACACACGAGATACCGACCTGGTCGGCTTTCGCAGAGCACGTCATGAGCGAAGGTGAAGCCCCGGACCTCAAGGTGGATCTCGCGGAGCTACCGAAGCCCAGGAGACGCCTGGCCGTCGATCTCCAGGAAAGCACCACGATCTCTCAGGAACTGTGGGTTCATGCCGAAGAGGAGGGGCTGATCGTCTTCAATATCTTCTACTATCCGGGGTGGCAGGCCTACATCCTCGACGGTTTGCGCGGCGAAATAAAGACCCGGCTGGAAGTCATGCCTCACGGGAGCATCGGTAGGGTATCGGTCTCGGTGCCGGAGGGGGAGTACTACCTGCTACTACGGTTCGAGGATACCCCGGTGCGCGTCGTGGGGCAGTTGATGTCGGTGACGAGCTTGCTGACCATCCTTGCCATCCTCGGATGGGGGCTGTATGGCCGTGCCAGAGGCGGAGCATAGAGGTTTGCGCGTGTCAGGGAGGAGTTGGCGAAGGCTGGCGACCAAACTCGATTGGAACGCACTCCTGGTTCTGACCCTTAGCGTCTTCGCCTGGGCTCCGCTGGTGGGTCCAGCGTACTTCCTCAACGCACACGACGCCCCCCACTCCATATTCTTTCTGAACCAGTTCGACCAGGCGTTGAGGGACGGCGTCCTGTATCCTCGCTGGGGAGTGGACTTCGCCCTGGGATACGGATACCCGCTGTTCAATATCTACTCCACCCTGGCGTTGTACGTGGCTGAAGCGTTTCACATCCTGGGGGCGAGCCTCACGGGGGCCATCAAGCTCACCTACATCGCGGCCTTCATGCTCTCTGGGCTCACGATGTACGCCTTCGGGAAGAGAGTGCTCGGGGCGCAGGCCGGCGTGGTGGCTGCTGTGGTCTACATGTACGCGCCGTACAGACTCCTGGATATCTATGTGCGGTCCGCCTTTGCAGAATTTTGCGCCTTCAGCTTCCTGCCCCTAGTTCTCCTGCTCTTCTATGACCTCGTCCAAAGACCGTCACCCCGGAGTGTGGTCCTGGCCAGCCTGGCCTACGCTGCTCTCTTCCTGACCCATGTGGCGACAGCGTTCATCTTCAGCATGCTCCTGGTGCCCTATGTGGCGTTCTTGGTGTTCTCCAGGATCAAAACCGGTTGGGCTCCCACACTGCGCGTGGCTGGACTCTCAGCAGCTGCCGCGCTCTTCTCACTGGCACTGGCTTCGATCTTCCTGCTGCCGATGATCGCGGAGAAGGGGTTCATTGTGGAGGGTCAGTGGACACAGGGGAGCTTTGGCTACGCAAAGCACTTCGTATACCCATCACAGCTCTTCTCGCCCTATTGGGGCTATGGCTATGCGGGTGAGGGCCTCAGTGACGAGATGTCGTTGCAGTTGGGGATGGCAGCAACGACGCTGGCCATAATCGGCGCAGTCTGTTCTCTGTCTCGACAGGCTAGGGGGAGATCCCATGTGGCATTCTTCCTGGTGGCATCCGTGGTGGTAGTGGCTACCATGATGCCGGCCGCTCTGTCCCTGTGGGAGATCCTGCCCCTGGCCGCTTTCGTTCAGTTCCCGTGGCGACTTCTGGCTCTGGCTGTCCTCACGATGTCCGTGCTGGGTGGCGGCGCCATCCACAGCGTCCTGGGAGAAAGCTCGGGCGTTGCTCATCGCCTTGATGCGCGTGTGGCCGTCCTCGGGTTGGCAGTTATCCTGGTCAGCTACGGTTACACGCTGCCACAGTACACCGAGCCTTCTTCGCGTTCAGAGCAACCGGTGGCGATCATCGACTTCGAGTCGTTCTACCCTCCGGACAGGGTGGGGATGACCATTTGGGCGCAGGAACAGCCACACGACACCCCGCTGGTAGAGCAGTACCTGGCTGGGGAGCCACTCGTGAAGGCTGTGGCCTTAGATGAGGGCGCGCAGGTGGAGATGGTCAGGCACGGGGCTGCCTCGGAGGAGGTGTTCGTCAACTCGCCTAACGATACGGAATTGCAGTTCCTGACCTACTATTACCCCGGTTGGAGAGGCTATGTTGACGGGCGTGAAGTCGGGATCCACCCCAGTGGCCCGTATGGCTTGATCACCATGAAAGTCCCAGCGGGGGAACACCATGTGTCGATCCGGCTCGGAGACACACCGGTACGCCTGCTTGGGGCGCTGGTCACTGTGGCGTCTCTTTTGCTCGCATGGGGCATCCTGATCTGGCAGTGGGTGAGAGAGCGGCGATTGACATAATCCGACGGTGCCCCAAGGTCACTTCACATAAGTACTACCCCGTCGGAGGCGAGGGGCTCCTTGGACAATAGAGCGATGCTACGCGGGTCGGGCGGGGCTAGAGGATCTCCACCTCGTAGTCGGCCACGTTGGCATCAAAGCGGGTGTTGGCAACCGCTTGCACCACTTTCTCCAGGAGGCCGTGGGCATAGGCTGGATCGTTGGACACGCAGGCGATGCCGATGACCGCCGAGTGCCAGACATCGTTGTCGTCAACCTCAGCGATGGAGACATTGAACTGGTTGCGCACCCTGGCGATGACGGACTTGACTACTCTGCGCTTGTCCTTGAGGGACTTGCTGTGGGGTATATCCAGGGTGAGTGTACAGATTCCAACGACCATGGTGCGGTTCGACTAGACGGTGATTTCATTGTGACCGATGCGGGCCCTTGATCGGGAGGGTTTCTCTGGCACTCGGTTGCGTCGAGAGTCGCATCCCAGCTACGGAGCGTGCGCTCCCAGGCGCGTGTTTTCAAAGCTTGGTCAGGTGAACCGGACTCTCAGCAAGCCTTTGAGGTCGCCCCACGCCGTGTCTATGACGTTTACCCGACTGTCTGGGTCATCGACCCAGGCAACGGGGACCTCGAAGATCTGGTACCCCTTCTGCTCCGCTCGTAGCAGCAACTCCGAATCGAAGAACCACCCTTGATCTTTGACCATGGGAACCAGGTCCAACACAGCCTTGCGCGTCAAGGCCTTGAACCCGCACTGGGCGTCCGTGAAACTGTTCCTGAACATCACCTTGATCAAGAGGTTGTAGCACCTGGAGATGATCTCTCTCTTCAGCTGCCGCTCTACACTGGCCCCTTTCGTCAGCCGCGAGCCAATGGCCACGTGATAGCCTTGTTGGGCCAAGCCATCAATCAGCGGGGGGAAGGACTCAAGATCGGTGGACAGGTCAACGTCCATGTAGCTCACGATATCGGCGTCGCTTTCGAGCCACGCCCGCCTGAGTGCGCGTCCTCGCCCTTTCTGATCCAAATGAAGGTAGGTCACCTCGGGGAACCGGGAGCTGAGCCTCTTGGCTATCTCCAGAGTCCGATCCACAGAGGCGTTGTCTGCAATCACGATCCTCCAGCGGTAGGGGAAACTCGCACCGAAAAAGTCGCGCAGAGTATCTATGCTGTGTTCGAGATCCCTTTCCTCGTTGTAGACAGGAATCACGGTGTCCACAGTTGTGCTGCGCTTGTTCTCAGGCACGCTATGCTCCCGGCAGTAACCGCCCCATTAT